>JBAXBU010000132.1:0-6026 GCA_037141835.1 Armatimonadota bacterium
CGATTTCGATTTGGCATTCTTTTGGTACTCATTCCCATTTTGTTGTCTGTTGCCGTTTTTGTCCCTCTTGGTCTTAGTAGTAAAACAGGATTGTGGTCAGAAACGTGGATGATTTGGGTTTATGAATTCACCTCAGTTGCCATTGTTACAATTTTCGCTTTGTATTTCCGCAAGAAGTTTAGAAAAGACACTTAACTTTGGCTCGTACAATACGGGTGATCGTACTTCATCTTAACCAAGTCTCTGTATTGGGTCCATCTAGGATCGAAAGCTTTTTCAGCGAAGCTCCGATTCACTTCGTTCATTTCCCTGCGGCGGAGTCTGCGACAGGCTTCGCAGTGCCAAAGCGATTGCAGGCAATCGCAGTCCCAAGGTGGCTCAGACACTTAAAACATATGGGCTACTACTTCTTGTTCCACTTCGAATCAAGAGCGGAATATTCGGAATAGTCGATGGTCTCATAAAGTTCTTGGCGGGTGCGCATGTTCTCCATCCAGCCGGCTTGAGTTCCAGTTGAAAGCAGCTCTTCGTAAAATTCTTCGACGGCTTTGAGCATCACTCGAAGCGCGGTTACTGGGAAGATGACCATTTGGTAGCCGAGTTCATTGAACCTCGAAGCGGGAATGAGGGGGGTTTTGCCGAACTCGGTCATGTTAGCGAGAAGCGGGGCATCGACGCCTTTTCGGAACGCCTCGAACTCGGCTTCGTTTGCCAGACCTTCGGGGAAGATTGCGTCGGCTCCGGCCTGAACATACGCCTTGGCACGGTCGATGGCAGCATCCAATCCTTCGACGCCTCGCGAGTCGGTGCGAGCAATGATCATGAACGAAGGATCACGCTTTGACGCGACCGCGGCTCGGATCTTCCCTTCCATATGCTCTCGGGAGATGACATCTTTACCGTCGAGGTGACCGCACCGTTTAGGACTCACTTGGTCTTCGAGATGGATTCCGGCGAGACCCGCGCGCTCCATTTCAATGACAGTGCGAACCGTGTTCCATGCTTCGCCAAAGCCGGTGTCGGCATCGCAAATGATAGGCACGGGAGCGACTTGGCATGCTCGGGCGGCAACGCCGGACATTTCGTCAAGCGAGATCATCGCGATATCCGGAACACCCAGCAGGTTATTGGTGATCGCACCACCGCTGAGGTAGACCGCCTTTGCTCCTTCTTTATAGGCCGCGAGCGCTGTGAGCGGCGAGAATGCGCCGGGCATCACTACAATTCCCTTTGCCATTTGGTCTCGCAGAAGTTGTCCAGGGGATTGGAGCGGTGGGTGAATCATAATACGATGGTACCTTTCGAACCGACTCCACGTTTTTGCATACGGGTCGGTGTTCTTCGGTCAAGTACACTCGCTTCTATGAAGCGAACGGTGCTGGTTGGACACCCGAGCATTTCATGGCGACCATGGATCAAGGATAACCGAGCGAATCGGGACTTCCTTTGTTTGGATCCATCTGATGCCACTTACGGACAACCAGGAACCCTGACCCTATTCCGTGGCGACCGGCACCTTTACCAACGCTTTTACGGTTCGCTCGATCCTTCTCGCGCACCTCACGTTTTGTTCGCGTCCCTTGTCGAGGCGCTTACTCATACCGACCGAGACTTGCTCATCCAGCTTTTTGTATATCGGGTGACTCCGCTGTTACGTCAAACTTTGCAGCTGGTTCTTCAACATATCAACGCAGATAAAATCTTTATTCCTGAAGTTCTACGCGAGGCAGTACCAGACGGAACCGTCCTTATTGGAATAGACAAGTCATTCCCGAACCTTGTTCAAATTGCCCAAAGAAAGGCACAGTGGCTTGACCTGTTGGAGCGTTGCGAGGACCACGTTGTGGACCTGAACGAATGCCGATTGGAGGGAGCCCGGTTAGGATCGGGGCAGAGGCTGAGCCTGGGACAACGGGAAAAGCTTGGTCTCGATAAGGCGTACGCCGAAACCATTGGCAACTCGCTTTTTATTGTCAGCGAGGAAGAATTTGACGAGCGAACGGTTTCCCGAGCGATGGACTTTACCCACACGAACCGCGTTAGCCTTGCCGCGCCAGACTTGTATCAGGGCGCTCTTTGTGCGTTTAGTAAACAAAGCGGAGAAGATTTTGGATTTGGGGTTATTGACCACATCGATTTTGAAAAGATGAAGGCATTTGTTCGATGCACGGCGATCCCTCCAGTGCCCGTACCAACCCTACGGATAGGTTCCCTAAGGATTGACGCTCAAGGCAACGAACATGGCGAACTTAAGCCCTGGCAGATTTAGTCTCAAAAGGTATATTTATTGAGTATGCGCCTTTACTTGGTTCGCCACGGACAGACCGACTGGAATGTCCAAAAACGGGCGCAAGGGCACACCGATCGCCCTCTCGACGAAACTGGGATTCTGCAAGCAAAGCAGGTTGGTAAAGCGTTTCTAGACTTGCCGGTTCAGAGAATTCTTACTTCTGACCTTAAACGGGCTCATCAGACTGCCGCAGAGATTGCTCGTCGTTCCAAAATTGAATTAGAAGTCCTTCCGGAACTTCGGGAACGTGGCTTTGGCGAATGGGAAGGTCAGAACTTTGCCGAGATCGCGATCCGATTTGGGTTTGAAGCGGACTTTAAAGGAGTGACCCGCAACGAAGTCACGCCACCTGGTGGGGAATCGTTTGTAGAAGTGTGGGATCGGTTAGTTTCTGTTGTTGCGAACGTCAGACGTCGCAATGAAAATACGGCAATTGTTGCCCACGGGGGAACTTGTTCCCTTCTCACAGCGATGTTTCTAGATGGAGATGTTTCGTTATCTAATGCCTTTCGGTTTAGCAACGCCAGTATTAATGAATTTGAGCCTCGACCGGATGGTGGTCTTCGCTTGATTCGATACAACGATATTTCTCACCTTTCTGGAATCGATGTCATTAGCGGGGTGGCCGATGGAACTCGGTGACAGCTCACATGAGTAATCCTCCCCGGATGCCATACCATTCCAAGCGAAACAGCCTTTGTCTTCTCGCCCTTGGCTTTGGCTTAACATTTATTCACCTCTTTTGGTACAGCTCGCCATGGACTGCGTGGCTAGCAATATGCTGTTATTCGCCGTTCCTGATATGGCTTCAAGAGTACTCGAAGAGACCGTTTTTTGCCGGTTGGGTTTTCGGCCTATTTTACGGCACGATGAATGAAACTTGGCTCGGACAATTTGCGAGTAAGTACACCGGTAACCTCTTGATTGGGGTTTTGGTCGTGTTTGTAATCTCTGGGGTGTGGGGCTGCTTTTACGGCTTTGCTTGCTGGTTACGAACGAAAGTTTCTTGGCTCCGCCATATGTCGATCTTCGCCGTGTTGATCTGCCTAATGGAATTTGGGCGTATGAATGTGCCTCAGTTTGAGTATCCGAATGGACCGTTTGGGGAACCGTTAGTCGTCTATCCGATTGTTGCTTCAATCCTGATGACCGCATATGTTTGTATGTTCTTCGTCATGATGTCTAATGCGCTTATTGCATCGGTGCTTTCGAAGCCAGTTATCAACCGAATTCCCTTTAAGAAACTCATCTCTAAACCAATTTCCATTTTTGCGATATGTCTAATTGGGGCCCTGGCAGTAAATTCTTTCCAAAAGCAAAAAACAACTAAGCCTCTCGGGATAAGAATTGCCCTTGGTCAACTTGGCGCCGACTTGGCTTACTCGGAAGAGGGACTTAAGCCGTTTTTGATTCAAGCGGCGGGAGATGACTTGATGCAGCAGGCGGTTGCTCAAAAGGCAGATTTGCTCATATTCTCAGAAGGCATTGCCAAATTTGACATCGTACCAACAACACCTTTTAAGCTCATTCCAAACATGCCACTTATCTTTGGTGCTCAACATGGGTTGTCACCAACTTACCAGTCTGCCTATTTTTGGAATGGAGAGACGTTTAACCATACCGACAAGAAACAGCTGGTTGTGTTTGGTGAACGCGTTCCGTTTCGGAACATTATCCCGTACCCCGCGGGTTTTCAGCTTCCGGGTGGCGACTATGAAGAAGGCAAGGAACGACATCTCTTTGAAGTAAAGCCAGGAATAAAAGCAGGCGTCATGATTTGCTTTGAATCGATGTTTTGGGGTTCCGCCTATGAGTACACCCAGATGAATGCAGATTTCTTGGCGATTATTTCCCTGGACGACTGGTATATGGGAACCAACGGAATCCAACGATTAGCCATTGCTGCCCAATGGCGAGCGGTTGAATCAAAGAAATGGATTGTTCGGGTTGGCAGTCTGGGAAAGACGATGGTAATTGATCCTCAAGGAAGAGTCAGAGCGGAGATTCCGACCGGCACGCGGCAGCTGCTGGTTTATGATCTCTAACAAAAAGAAACAAGTTTAAACCGAAAAACCTAAAGAAGAGTCTGAGGCTTCCGATAAATCTCATGTGAGTAGTTTCGCTTTTCGATTGCAAAAGGTGTATGAATACCGCGAATTGGAAGAAGGTTGGGCAAAAGACAACTTCCTCGCTCGCCATTTAGCGCGAATGGAGGCCGAAAATGAACTGTTTCAATTGGAAGATGATCGAAAATTCCTTCTCTCTGCCGGTGCAGACGATCTGAATTCACGGATGGATCTTGAAATCAGGATTCAAAAGTTAGACGACCACGAAAGGTCTCTCCGAATTCTCATTCATGAACTTGTTCTAGAAGAAGAAAAGGCCCGTGACGAATGGATTTTGAAGAAGCAGGACAAGTCAGTTCTTGAGAAACTCAGGGACAAGGCGCACGAGACTTGGATGGCGAGACAAAACAAACTCGAACAAAACGCCCTTGATGAATGGGCTACGCAAAAGCAAAAGGCAGCATGAGCTTTCAAGAAATAGATTTTCAACCCAAAGGTCCAGCCGCGATTCGCTCAAGAATGAGTGAGATCCGAGCGAGACTAGACGCACCGAAGCGAGAGGAATTCCAAGCCCAATTGGACAAAGCAAAAGGCACCCCAGCCCCTCTCACTGGTGCAATTGGTCCGAACGGTAGCCTAGCTGACAAAACCAATCTTGGCGATGAAAAACTTGGCACATTACCTCCGATGCTTCCAGAAGGACAGGAAATTCTCCAAGGATCGATCGGGGGAAAGCAATCTGACAAGGTTCATATCCAAGGGCTCATTGCTCAGGTTGCACGCGAACAAAATATCGATCAAACATTGCTTCGAGCCGTTGTTGAAGCTGAAAGCGATTACAACCAATTTGAGGTTTCGAAGACGGGAGCCAAAGGGCTCATGCAACTGATGCCAGGCACGGCTAAAGAGCTCGGTGTAGTTGACCCATTCAATTCTTTTGAAAACTTGACGGGAGGAGCAAAGTACTTGAATCAAATGATCAAAAAGTATAACGGGGATCTTTCACTTGCCCTTTCTGCTTACAATGCTGGTCATGGAAAGGTAAATGCCGCTGGAGGAATTCCAAATATTCCCGAAACTAAGAAGTACGTCAATCGAATTTTGACTCAACTTGGTAAGAACTAATGGCAGAGCAGGCAAAGAAGAAAGGCAAAAAGGGGCTCATGATTGGGCTTACTTTGTTGGTCGTCTTTGTCATCGTGGGTGTAGTTGTTGGGTTAGCGATATCAGGGAAAATAAATATTCCCGGCTTAACTCCAAAGAAAAAGCCGATTCCAGCCGCGGTTGCGAAACCTAAGGCATCGCCAACCCCAAAGACTGAAACTCCGGCAAAAACCAAGGAAGAAACTAAGATACCGGTCGTCACCTCGGTCAAGCAAGGCGCCGTAAAACTTGCGGAAGTTTGGAATGAGATGCCTACCGAGAATCTTGTTAAGGTTGTCGATAAGTGGAAACCAGAGGAATTGGCGATTGTGCTAAATGAAATGGATCCCGCCAAAGTTGCCGAAGTTTTAGCTGCGATGAAACCTAATGTTGCTTCTGACATCAGTGAAAAATTGAAGGCTATTGCTTCTCAGATTCCGGCGGAATAGTTCGTGGTTTCCAAAATCGGTATCGAAGCAACGTCCAAAATGCTTCCGGAGCATCGTACCAGCGAATCTTCTTTCCTG
>JBAXBU010000133.1:0-6023 GCA_037141835.1 Armatimonadota bacterium
AGTCCACTTCAGCGGGGCGTCGGAAAACTCATTGCGTTACGGCCCGAAGAAGATGGCCTCGACGTCCGACAGCTCGACTACGTGCGATTCTTTTGTGGGTCGACTTGATTGTAGTGGCCGAGTTCGAGTCCTGTCCGGTGAGGTTGTGTGTATCCCCTCCGGTTGTCTTGGGGAAAACATCGATTCCAGCCAGTTTTGAAAACGATTCTAGTTGACTCGCTATCCATCAAACGTGGGTAGGTTCAATCTTTTCAAATGAATTTTTCTTCAAATCCCAACCGCCCTACTTGACACGACTGTTTCTTTGGACGGAAGATAACGTGTAAGACGTTTTTGACTATTCAGAATTATCTGCGATTAATTTCCATTAACGCTTAAAGGTTCATCAACGAAATCATATGCGTTTCGTGGTTTCGACTGGTTTCAATCTGACGACATTTTAGGGGGTTGGGTCCATAGAAATCAAACGCATCCTAGAACGCCGCCAATCGCAATGACAAGCTCGTTTTTCGAGTACAGCGAAGAATCAACTCGCTGATAAAGATGCGATATCAAGCGATTCCTCCCACTGATTCTTTGGAAGTTCTCCTTTTTTCGGTAACAACAATTGTTTTTTGGAGTGTAACTATGGAAGTAAGAATCATGCAGGTTCGCGCAATTCTGAACCGATTGGCAGACGGCCACCGTGATCCACGACACTCGGGAAAAGGCCGATTCTGGAATCTTAGCCGTGAAGAATTCGTGAACGGTCCGATTTATGGAAAGAAACCTATCGAGCCTAGAGATCCTGCCAATTCCTTTTTGATTCAAATTCTAAAGGGACCAGTTGATGGCTTTACTCGGATGCCCCCAGGCGGACCGTACATTACGCCGGAAGACCTCGCTTTCATTGAACAGTGGATTTCCGACGGTGCGCCAGATATTGACGGCATCGGTGCGCGTGAATATACAACGTAGCGTCGGTAGTCTGCGGCGGATTTTGACGTAACGCTAACCCAGACAAGTAAATTCAATAATGCCCAAGCACGATCTTTCTTCTCTTACGCAACAACTAAAAGAACTTCAGGCAGGGAGTGGTATCTCTTGCCTTCGAGACTCCGTGCAAGCTGCGATTTCTTTGGAATTTGCTACTATTCCTCCGTACCTAGCGGCTATGTGGTCGGTCCGTGATCCAACCGATCGAGTGCGATCAACGATCAGAGGAATTGTCTTGGAAGAGATGCTGCACATGGGGTTAGCGTGTAACTTGCTCGCGGGACTTGGAGGATATCCCGATTTCACCGCAAGTGTGCCTTCATATCCTGGCGCATTGCCCGGATCCGTCCATCCCAGTCTCGTCGTAAAACTTTCTCGCCTAACTCCAGACCAACTATCTTGCTTCATGGAGATCGAGTTTCCCAGTAACAAACCAATCGGCCTTGTTGACGATCCAAGCTTTCCAACAATCGGCGATTTTTATTCGGAGCTTCTGAAGGCATTTGAGAGAATCAATCCACCGTTGGATAGATCACGACAGCGAGAAATCTGGATAGCCTCTGACAAACTTTTTGTCATCGAATCGATCGAGGAGGTCCGCCGTGCAATCGATACGATTCGCAAGCAGGGGGAAGGTTCCTCGGAATCTCCTGAAGAAACGGAAGGTGAACTCGCGCACTACTATCAATTTCGAGAGGTCTTTGCCGGAGCGGAGTTTGTGCAGGATGTAACAACGCAGCAATGGAGCCATACGGGGCGAGTGATTGAATTCCCTCAAGTTTGGCCGATGGCAGACATCCCTTCGGGTGGCTATTCAGATGACGCTGTCCACGACAATACCGTTAAGGGATTGTTGATTGAGTTTGATGAAACGTATTCGGAAATGCTTCGCCAGTTAGAGTCTGTATGGAGAGATCCTAATGCGCCATTCGGTAACTATGAAAACGGGGATCCTGTTGGTACAATGCTCCAGCTGGAGCAAACCGCCAAATCGCTAATGCAGAAAGAGCGACCGGATCAACGCGGCAACTATGGACCATGCTTTCGTTACCGCACCAAAAGTTAAGAATTACCGTACAAATCGTCCTATCTAATTCGTGGAATCAAAATGCGTTTATACCGAAAACTCTGGTTCGTCGTATTGTTCTATTTCTTTGGTTCGACTGCTTTAGAGGGACAAGAAATACCAAAGGAGATTGTCGATAATTTGCCAATTCGGATTGCCCCGAAAGCGGAAGGTGAAGGCGAATGTGATCCAACAGATCCGGCGAATCAAGATAAGCTCAAATTGATTGGACCGGAATTCAATATTGGGCCTGGGACGCTCAAAGGCGCACCAATTCCTCAACCAAGCAACCTCGGTGAATTCGTAAAAAACAAAGAAATGGCAATAGTTCTTGGAAAAGCACTCTTCTGGGACATGCAAGTCGGTAGCGATGGTATTCAAGCATGCGCCACGTGTCATTTTCGTGCGGGGGCGGACCCAAGGTCCGTAAATCAACTAGCTCCGGGAGGGAAGGGGCAAGACAGTTTTTTTGACATCCATTTTCAAGCCAAAACGATTTCTGATTCCAAGGAAACATTAAGAAGTGTTCGTACTTTCGACCTCAAACCGCCAAACTCCAGTCTTGCTGCTGACGATTTTCCACTTCACAAACTTGAAGATCCTACAAATAGAAAATCTAGAGTGATAAGCGACGTCGATGATGTCGTGTCCTCACAAGGGGTTATTCGTCATCAGTTTATGGGGGTTACTCCCGGAAGTCCTTCTGATAGCGGAGGGAATCTCGATGATTCGACGTTTCAAGTTAACGGCAGAAATATTCGTCGAGTAGAGCCTCGAAACACGCCAACCGTGATCAACGCGATTTTCAATCACCGCAATTTTTGGGACGGACGAGCGCAAGAGATTTTTAACGGTCGAAATATTGCTGGCGTTCGAGATGAAAATGCAAAAGTGATCAAGGCGCTCAATGCCAGACATCTTGTAGCAACAAAAGTAAGGATCGATAATGCATCACTTGCGTCGCTTTCGGTCGGCCCTCCACTTAGCGCTGACGAAATGTCGTTCGAAGGGCGAACTTTTCCTGAAATCGGGAAGAGGATCTTGAAGTGCGAACCGCTCCGTGCACAAGTTGTTGCAGACGACGATAGCGTTCTTGGAGTATATTCCAGGAGCTTTCGTAGTGGTAGGTCAAACAGTGCTGGCTTGGTACATAATTACGAGTATTTCGTGAAGGAAGCGTTTCATGAAGCTTGGTGGCGGTCAGATCTTGTGGTAGATGTTGACATAAACGGAAACGAAACATTCGTCGAACCAATTGTTCAAGGATCGCCAGATCACAAGCGATATCGATTAGCCGAGTATAATTTCTCTTTGTTTTATGGCCTTGCTTTACAATGCTACATGGCAACTCTTGTTTCCGATGACGCAAAAATCGATCAGCATTTTGATAGGAAGCAAGCAGGCCTACCTGACTTGCTTACCGAAGAAGAGTTGCGGGGAATGGGCGTTTTCACGTCGGAAAAAGCAAGGTGTGCAGATTGCCACCATGGCCCTGAGTTTTCGGGACCAAACGTCAGAGCCTTGAAAACGGGATTTTGGGCGCCAGGCCATCCCAAGATAAAGCCACCATTCTCATACTGGCAGCCTCCCGAAGAAGTTGAACGTATGTTCATTGGAAGTTGTGATGTAGCACTCTATAATCAAGGTTTTTACAATATTGGAGTCAGGCCATTTGTCGAAGACCTTGGAATCGGGGGACTAGATCTCTATGGCAATCCACTTTCTGCGGCCGAATTACTAGCGAACAAATCAATGATTCGGAATCGAGAACTGCGAGATTTGTTCGTTCCCCGACTGTCTCTCACGTATTTCCCGAGCCTTGCTTCAACGGTTGATGAGTTTTTGAGAGTTCCAGAGATCGCTGAGGGAGAACGGACAGCTGTAATGGGAGCCTTCAAGATGCCCAGTTTGCGGAATGTCGAGCTAACTGCACCTTACTTTCATACTGGTGGCTACTTGACGCTTCGTCAGGTCGTTGAATTTTACAATCGTGGTGGCGACTTTCACGATTGGGTAAGTTCAGAGGGAATTCCGCAAGACAGGTTTATGGATCTAGGGATTGGAAAACTAGAACTGAGCGAGCAAGAGATTAACGATTTGGTTGCGTTTTTAAAAACTCTAACTGATCAGCGGGTAGTTAGTCGGGCCGCACCATTTGATCATCCACAACTGTTTGTGCCGAACGGGCATAAAATTTCTGAAATTGATGGGCAAACAATCGTTGAGGATATAATTGTCGAAATCCCGGTTGTCGGAAGATTTGGTGGTGCACCAATCGATGGCTTTCTGGAGTTCTAGGCTAACGTTTCGACCTCGTCGAAATCGGAGTGAAGTGGATACATGAAAGAAGTTGCTGGCGATTATCTGTTTCATCTATGGAATAGTACTGCGTTGACTATCCCAGAAAGTGTAACTGCACGAAAAGGAAACAAAGCCATATGGCCAGTCTTGAAGGGCATTTCGATAGCGAGTGTAGAAATTCCTGTTGGTGCATGGCGAGCCCCGCATTATCACACGAACACTCCTGAACTCGCAGTCATCTTAAGCGGCAGCGCAAAGGTTGGGATACTAGTGCCTGGAGGCGATCTCGTCGAGTTTGAGGCCTTCGACGGAGATTGCGTCTATTTCCCACAGGGATGGACTCATTGGATCCGGAATATTGGTACAGTTGTTATTCGAACATACTTCAATTATGGCTTTGAGCAACCGCAGACTATCGAGGTCTCCAATTTTTTGCGTTTGATGGACGAGAAAGCGTGGAAGGGGCTATCGACATTGGAAAAGGTTTATGAGAGCGAATAGCCGGTACAAGTCTAGATTTACATCTTCTAAGGGAAGCCAGGGTGAAACTCCTCAATCGATGGGATCGCGCGGTACCTGCTGTTGCACTTAAGAAAACATTGATTCAAGGTGGCCCGGAAACGTATGCTCCTGATTTCATACTTCGTTAGATAAATCGATCGCAATCAATTGTCTCGCAGCAAGGAGCCTTACTGATGATTAAGCCCGGATTCAACTATTTCACACTGATTGCAATCTCGCTCTTGATAAGTTCGGATTGTTTGGCAATTGAAAGATTCTTGATAGCTGGCAAAAACGGCTGGAGTTCTCTTACGGAGCCAATTCCTGGTTCTAAAGGTGAAGTCGGTGACGAAGAAGGAAGACCGTACCTAAGAGTGTTCAAAGGGGATATCGTTACATTCATCGCGGGAGAAGGTAGTGAAAGAGTGCTTTTTGAAGACGGTACCGCCCACTCTTGGGAAGTAGTTAACGGGACAGGCAAACTTGAAGAGATCACCGAGGGAGCGATCCTCGGTGTGTTTGGTCACGGCGCGATTATGAGCAATGCTAAAAAACCAGGGGAGGTGATGATCTCGATCAAGATCAAGAGTCTGGAGGCAGGTGCAAGTGATGGAATTCTTTTTGCTGCTCTCCCGGTTGATGCAAATGGTATCACGGAAACCAAACCAGTTCACCTCGGGCTATTGTTTAACGATCCTACTTGTAGAAATCCACTTGAAGTTCCTCAAACGGTTGATGCTCTGACCAGCGCAGCTATGTTTTCGCCGTACGAGCACGCATGGCGTATTTTTGTTGATGTGAACCAAGTATCCGAGGACACTGGAGAGCGAGAGTGGTTTAGTTGGATGCGTACGAACACGCTGTTTGGGCGTCGTATGAGCGATGTGCCGCGATGGGGAGAGCCCCCTATTTCCAAATTCCGGGCTTCCCCATTTTTCGACAAAAAACGCATTAACCGAATAGCATTTGACTATATTGTGCAAAACAATTTGCACCATTCTGAGGGGCAGAAGAAGTTTCTAGACGAAGCACGGCTACATGCAAATGGCTACGGTCCTATGGTAAAAGTCGATTTTCCGCGCGGTGCTCGAACTATGCGAGTCGATTGGAGAAGTATTTCTTTTGAAGGGTTCTTCGGGAATTTTAGTGGCTAACTTTTGCCGGTAACAGGTCGAGCTTG
>JBAXBU010000134.1:0-5979 GCA_037141835.1 Armatimonadota bacterium
CTTAGGTTCTTCTGTGGTCACATCAGGAACAATCGGATTACCTTCAAGCCGGATTGTTGTTGGTGTCAAATAGTCGGCAACTGGGATTTGTAAAGCAAAGCCATTTGATGCCGACAAATACATCGAGAACAGAACTGCTCCAGCTGATTTCGTGCCAACTATGGTGCAACCATTTTGCGATTTGTCAGCAACTACGGAGCCATCCTTATCAACGGTCTTTTTGCCATATAAATCGTGCATTGCAGCGGCAAAAATTTCACTGGCGCTCCCTGTTCCACCATTGATCAATACGATGAGGTTGCCGTTGAACTTCGCGGAAGCCTTCCTCGGAGTCATCATAAAATCGTTTGCGTAGGGTGCTAATTCGGCAAGATTTGCAGGTTCCCGCATTTCATCCTTTTTGAACTGCTTAAGGCAATTCTTGTCGAGCATGTATCCTAATTTAATTTGAGGATCGACAAAGTAACCAGCAAAATGAAGAAGGTTCATGACGGCGCCGCCACCATTAAAGCGCAGGTCAACGATGAGGTTCTTCGCTTTGACTGCATCTTTCATCAACTCGTCAATTGTTGCCGGAACGTATGCTCGGTCAAAGGTATTAATTTTGATCAACCCGGTCGATGAATTCAGCATCTTAAACTCATCCTTTCGGACGGTAGAGAATGGTCTTCGAGTGATCGTGTATTCAAAGACCTTTCCGTTTTGTTTCAGCACTTTAATCTTAACTTTTGTGCCAGATTCACCTGAAATGACAGTTGAATCGGAAATCTTTGCTCCGTCAATTTCCTGCATGATGTCGCCGGGCTCAAGTCCAGCTTCTGCTGCGGGACTGCCTTCAACGACACGAATAATGACCCTTCCGCTTTCTGGTAATGGTTGGCTGCTAACTCCAATGCCCGTGGTTTGACCTGTGGATCGAACCGTGATGTCTTTGGGAGTGGCAAGGAGGATATGGCTAAATCCAAATTTATGGAGAGCAGCGTTGACGGCAGTTTTAAACTCCTCGTCATTTTTTGCTTCATCGATCTTGGATCGCTCGGAGGTTAGGAATTCGTCCCACTTCTTAAAGTCGATTCCTGGAACAAACGCCGCGTTCTCGAGCTGCGAATTGAGCTTGTCCAAAATCTCTTTTCGTACCTCAGGCTTACCATCAACGGTTTGAGCAAGGGAGGCAACCGAAAGGACGAAAGCAAGGCTAACAAAAATAAGTCGCTTCATGAGAGTTTTCACTATTACGCTAGATTGTCGGGAATTAAGTTCCGTTTTCTGACTTTACTTCAACTTGAATACCTATTTGACGAATGATTTGGGCAACCCCTTCACATTCATCTTTGTCGGCAAAATGTACGTTGGATTTACCGAGGTGATCGATCTCCCAGGTTTCTATTTCGGCTTCCTCGACGGAGCAATGAGTAGCAACCATCAGGATGAACATGACCTCTTCGTAGGTGTTGTATTCGTTGTTGTAAACAATGACCAACCAAGACTCTAATTGAGTAGAGTCAGCCCCACTAATATCAGGTCGTTCGATGATCTTAGTGGACATGGTTAATCTTCCCATTCAAGGCAAACTTCAGTCTTTACTCCAATCGTTCGGATAACGCTCGCCACTTGATTACATTCGGCTTCGCTGGCAAAATGAATAGGTGCCTTGCCATATGTGTGAGCTTCCCATGTCTCGATTTCAGCTTCAGTGGTGTCGCATCGGGTTGCGACCATGATTGTCAGCACAACGAGATCCATTGGAGTATGGTCGTCATTAAAAATGACGGTCATCCAACGACCGCTTAGGTTTGTATCGTTAATCTCCGGTGCTAACTGGGTCTGGTTCATGTTTTCTTAGAGTAATGATAATCCCAAAAATAAGAATTGCTATACCAATTATGACTCCAATATAGTTCATTCGCCCTGGATAGTCAATTCGTATTGAAGTTTGTTTGCCGTCGGTCTTAATATGTCTCCAGCCATCTTCGTTCTCGATCGTCGTATTTGGCGTAGGTGATGTCATTCCATCGAAGAAGCGGTCTCGAATAAGGATCGAACTGGTTCCTTCACTCACCTTGATGATTTGGTGGTCATATCCGTCGTATACGATCTCGGCTGAACCTTCTTTTGAAATTGAGCTATCGTTAACCGCAACGACTCGAGCATTGTTGATGATGCTGTCTGGATTTTTGCGTTCAATCGCAGTTGTTCCGAGTTTTGAGAGAGCGACTGTCCTATCGACATCATAGGTCTCTTCGGCTTTCAGTCGTGGCAGCATCATGTTTCCGTTTTGGGGCGGAGCTGGATCCTCTCCGAGGGCAAGTTTCAACTTCTCGACAAATGATTTATCAAGAATGGAGTCATATCCAAAGAGATCATGCACCCTCATGAGACTTGCCAAATTGGGAGGTATCGTGGCATTCGGCGTTTTCAACATATCCCAGTTGCGGCTAACAAACACGGCTCGTTCCTGAGTCGAAATATTTAGTTTAGGCAACTCAAGAGGGCGACCCGAAAGGGGGCGATTACTCCAAGCAGTCAACACAACCAAGCCTGCGGCAATAAATCCGTACTTTCTATCCTTCCACTTAACCAAAAAAGCCAGGGTCAAACAGCTAAACAGGGCCGTCAAGGCAATTTCTGCCAAGTGAGGTTTGGTTGTTAGGCTAATGATCTTGGATAGCGTGTCATCACCTGGTTGGGCAAGCATTCCGCCCAGCATGTTCATGACATTAAAGCCAAGGGCCAGTAAGACAAACGGAACAAGGCAAAGTCCAAACCACTTCTTTGACCCGTCACTCTTGGCATTCAGTCGATCGAAGCCGATTGCGCCAGCAACGCAAAGACCCAAAGCAATGAGAACATGAGCACGACCAGCCGAGCCAGTTGCGGACCAACCCGGGAAGTAGAAGAAAAGCATCCGATTGAGCGGTGACCCAAAGGCAAGTAAACCACCAAGGATCAACAGCAGAGCCGCTGGTGCCACCGATGACTCACCTGAATCTTTTCTGCGTTTAATAAAGAATCCTAGGAAAGCCAAAGTCAAAACAGCGGGAGAAATCCAAAGGGCAGATTCGGCAGGATTAGCACCTCGCTTAATTAGCATCGGCCAAAAGCCAGTTTGAACCCCGCTGCCTTCTAGCTCGGTATTCAAGACCGATGGATCTCCCATCAATTTTGGGCTAATGAACCCTATAGCTTCAAATGGCGCGAGCACGCCTGCTGTGTAGCCTTGATAGCCTTCTTCGGTAGGTGTGTTCTTGCGGTGGCTAGTCTGAGAGTTTTGCAACACTAGGCTAACTTGGGGAAAGGAAACAAGTAATCCAACTCCCATTGCTACAATTGGCAACAGCGCAATTGCCTTTCGGATCTGGACAATTTCCCATCCGGCTAACAAAAACGCCGCAAATAGCCCGTAGAACGCAAATTGGAGGTGTCCTGCCAGCATTATCATTGCAGTAGCAAGCGCAATCTGAAAGAAGCCGACTCTACGGTTCTCCGATAGTATCCCGGCCAGAATCCAAGGAATCCACGCGACCGTCGTTGGAACACTGGCTAAAGGTGCCCACGCAATCATGAATTGGGACAGCGAAAATCCAATGGCTCCAATAATGGCTCCATACTCAGAAACCCTCATGTTCCTCAATAAGGTGAACAACCCTAGCCCGGTAATGAACAGATGGAGGATGCCTAATAAAATGATCTTGAGCCCCGTTGATCCTGGAACAAACGCAAAGATCATGTGCAGCGGATAGAAGCCACCGGACTGCGAGTTAGCCGTCAACGGCTGCCCTGCCAACTGGTATGGGTTCATAATCGGGGCTTCGCCTTTTCGCCACGAGTCAAAGACTATGTCGCGCCAAGGAAGGAACTGGATTACGCCGTCGGCCTGAAGGATGTCCCAACCATAATTTGGTTTTGGAGCGTCTGGGGTGACCATCGTCTGAATGTGATCAGTTGGCCCAAGGTTATGCCCACTAACCAATGCCTTGCCATATGGAAAAACGGCAACGATAAAGAGCAGAAGGAGTAATTGCCAGCGTTTCATCCGATGAAGGGATTATATCTCGCTTAGCAGTAGGTGACTTGTTGAAGTGCCTTAGCGTGGCTCGGGTCCTTCGCTAAGATGAACTTGAGATTGGCGCAAGCTTCTTCGTACATACCCAACATCATTTGGGTCATTGCAAAGTCATATCGAACTTCAAGATTTTGCGGATACTGAGTGCAAAGCACTTCGAGTGAGGAGAGCGAGCCATCAAAGTCTCCTTCAAATCCTAAGATCAATGCCATTTGGTGTCGAGCATTAACGTGGGTTGATTCCGAGGATAGCACTTTGGTAAAGCACTCTTTAGCCTCGGGGTAATTCCCCTCGCATCTTAACTCAAATCCCCGTTGATATAGCCCTTCAATGTCCATTGAAATCGACTTCAGCCCAACAGACACTTTAGCGTGGTTATCGTCTCCACGTCAAGCTATCTACTGGGCTGAAAGGTACTTTTTGTAATTTTTATGCAGTGCCTGGTTCGAGTTTTTGAGAAATAACCGTCTGACCAGGCGTGGCTTCAGGGTCCTTAGCCGCTTCAACGCTCGCAGGAGTGTCGTATGTATCCTTGATTGCGGGCAGGTCATTCCCGGCCATTACGGCTAGGAATTCTTCTCTATCAAGAGTCTCTCGATCAAGCAAAGCGGTGACAATATCGTCGAGTTGCTTACGATGACTCGTGATGATGTCGGTAGCACGCTGATAGCATCGGTCAACAAGGTTTCGAACTTCTTCATCAATCTGTCTGGCGACATCCTCAGAATAATCTCGTTCCTCGTAGTAGTCTCGACCAAGAAAAGGATTGTCTTTGCTCCTTCCGATTGCAAGCGTTCCGAGCTTCTCGCTCATGCCAAACTTTGTAATCATTGCTCTAGCAATGGCAGTTACTCGCTGAAGGTCATTCGAAGCTCCAGTCCATACTCGACCAAATGCAATTTCCTCAGCGACACGACCACCCAACAGGCAAGTTATATCGTCAATCAACTCCTCTTTGCTTGTCAGATACTTGTCGTTATCCGGCATATGCCATGTTGATCCCAATGACATTCCTCGCGGAAGAACAGTGACCTTGTGAACTGGGTCGCTATGTTCGAGCAATTCCCCGATAAGTGCGTGACCAGCCTCGTGAAAAGCGATAACCTTTCTCTCTTCGTCGTCCATCACTCGACTCTTTCGTTGAGGTCCGGCGATGACACGGTCAAGTGCTTCTTCAAGATCAAGCATGCCAATCTTGGTTCGGTTTCGTCGTGCCGATAGGAGTGCACCTTCGTTCAACATGTTTGCGAGATCAGCACCAGTAAAGCCTGGTGTTCGCTTGCTCAAGATTTCAAGGTTGACTTCTGAATCAAGTGGCTTGCCCTTTGAGTGGATATTGAGGATCGCAAGACGTCCTTTTTGATCAGGGGCATCAACTACAATCTGACGATCAAATCGACCCGGTCGCAACAAAGCTGGATCCAATACGTCTGGCCGGTTTGTTGCCGCGATCATGATGACTCCCGAATTCGGATCAAAACCATCCATTTCGACAAGGAGTTGGTTGAGAGTTTGCTCTCGCTCGTCATGTCCGCCGCCAAGACCAGCGCCTCGCTGTCGTCCAACTGCATCAATTTCATCAACAAAAATCAGGGAAGGTCTATGTGCCTTGGCAGTTTCAAAGAGGTCTCGAACTCTGGCCGCACCAACGCCAACGAACATCTCTACGAAGTCGGAACCAGAAATATGAAAAAATGGCACGCCTGCTTCACCTGCAATTGCACGTGCAAGGTGAGTCTTACCGACTCCAGGAGGTCCGGTCAAAAGGATTCCCTTGGGAATCTTGGCCCCAAGCGCGGCATATTTCTTGGTGTTTTTAAGGAAGTCAACGACCTCAAACAGTTCTTGCTTTGCTTCGTCAATTCCGGCAACGTCATCAAAGGTGACTTTCGGACCGCTTTCGCCAACTCTTCGAG
>JBAXBU010000135.1:0-5762 GCA_037141835.1 Armatimonadota bacterium
AGTGGACAGGTCCAGCTCGTAGCTTCTTCGTCACAGATCGAAGATTCCGACGAGGATGGGCAGACGGATAGTTCGCTGAAACCGGCTACCCCTGATTAGAGTTTATAGTCCAGTCGTTCCTATCGGAGGAATTTGTCAATTTTTACAGCAAAGCAGGCTTTGCAGGCCAAAGCTCTTGCAGGCAAAAGCACTCCCAAAGTGGCTACATTAGTCAAACGAATTTTCACAGACCTTTTGGCACTTCGCTCCTCCCTTACCAAAGGGAAAATCCTCCTATCGGATATTTGCTGTTGAAGTGAGCGTTAGTTAGGTTGGAAAATTTGCTTTAGGCGTTTGAAAAACCGATAAATAATGATGTAGACTCATGTCGGGTATGTCAGATGGTTGGTTGAGCATTCGCAATGCTACGGGAAACAACTTACAAGGGATCGATGTGGACATTCCCCTGGGTCTTTTCGTCTGCATTACTGGCGTTTCGGGTTCAGGAAAGTCGACTCTCATTCAGGACACCTTGTTTCCTCGCCTCATGTACGAGTTACACGGCACTCGGTCGATTTGGGCACCTCATGACAGCCTAGAAGGCGTTGACCAGATTGACAAAGTGATCGATATTGACCAATCTCCGATTGGTCGAACTCCGCGCTCGAACCCGGCAACTTACACCGGCACATTCGACATGATTCGGGATTTGTTTTCCAAGACTCCGGATGCAAAAATTCGAGGATATCAGCAAGGGCGATTTAGTTTTAACGTGAAGGGTGGGCGATGTGAAGCCTGCAAAGGGGATGGTGTTTTGAAGATTGAAATGCACTTTTTGCCCGACGTTTACGTTCCTTGCGAAGTTTGTAAGGGCAAGCGGTACAACCGCGAGACTTTGGAAGTTAAGTACAAAGGCAAGTCCATCGCGGACGTTTTGCTCATGACGATTGAGGAGGCGGTTGAGTTCTTTAAGGCGATTCCGAAGATTCACCGTAAGCTGGAGACACTGGTTGAGGTTGGTCTTGGCTACGTTCGGATGGGGCAGCCGGCGACTACTCTTTCGGGTGGCGAAGCGCAGCGAGTCAAACTTTCTTCGGAGCTTGCAAAGCGGGCGACGGGTAACACGTTTTACATTTTAGACGAGCCAACAACTGGTCTGCACTTTGAAGATGTTCGTCGGTTATTAGCGGTCTTGCACCGATTGGTCGATCAGGGCAATACGGTGCTTGTCATTGAGCATAACCTGGACGTTGTTAAGACTGCGGACTGGGTCGTTGAAATGGGTCCTGAGGGTGGAAACGGTGGCGGGCAAGTGATTGTGGTTGGAACACCGGAAGTAGTGGCACGGTGCGAAGCATCTTATACCGGTCAATACTTGCGTGCGATTTTTGAGCGTAGAAAGCACGCTTACAAGGCTTGAGTTAGCCGAGTTTTCGGTAAGAGGAGGTTGAATTGCCGTTCTCTTGGATGATGCGTAGGAGTTTGCACCGCTTGACCAAATCGTTCATGGTGTTTTCATAAGCTTGCTTAGCAATTGTCATATTGACCGGCATCAATTCGTAGGTTTCGAAGTAAGTCATGCTTGCTAAATAGGGCCAATCGGCGCGGATGATGGTGCCCAGTTTGTGATAGCCACCGGTGACGGGTCCATCGGGACCAAGGACAATAATCTGACCACTCGGAGTTTGTTGGATCAATCCTTGACAAGCTGGTTCGCTTGGACCTTGTTTTGCATTTGACTTAAGAGTCGACTCGAAGCGGAAGCCAACCCGACTTAAATTCAACGTAGACTTCACGTTGAAGGACTCTTCGCATCCTATGGGGAGGTATCGAAGTTGGCTTACGGGCGGAAACATACCTTCTAAGTTCTTATCCGGAAGTGCTTTTGGAGTGAAACCCATGTATCCGGCAAACTCGCCGCCGCTGGTCACGCGGATTCTTTCAAATTTCTTCAGGTGTTTTACAAACCCGCCTTGGGGAGTCATCCAAGCGACTGTCATTGGTCGACGGGCTTCAAACACAATTGTTCCCGTGACTTCGACTAGAGACGAAGTGGGGCCGTGCAAGAGGGCGGCGCGAACGAGTTCAGGCGTAAATGGATCGATTGGACCGCCACTCGGAACCCCATATTTTTTGAGTTTAACTGGGGAGGAAAACTTATGAATACTTCCGTATTTTTTGATGACCTTGAGGCTCATGACGTTATTCTGTACCCCTCCTTAGTTAGTCTTTCTCGAACGATGTAGGCTACCATTGCGGCATCTTCCCGGTCGCCATGGATGCAGATTGAGTCGACCCGTTCGGCAAGTTTAACGGCTTGGTCGCAGATGAGGTTAAGATCGTGGATGACGGCGTCAGGTTCTCCACGAGGCACTAGGAAGCCATAGGAATCATATCCTCGCTCGCAAAATCCTTCGCTAATCATTCGCAACCCACGCCTCCGACATTGTTCTTCATGCCCAGTATTGGGCATTCCCATAAACGGTTTTTCCATCTCTTCGATGGCGTCCCACAGGTATTTGGAATCTTCTGGCGCATTTGCTAGCCAGTGATATAACGCGCCATGCGGCTTGATGTAAGAGTACGATCCTGCGTTTCTAATTTGAGTTTCGACCGAAGCGATCCATTCTTCGGGATAGCCTTCTGAAAGTTCTCGGCGACCCATTGATTGAAAATCGGGAAATCCGACATGGGCTCCAACACGCAGTCCTTTTTCACGTCCAATCGAAAAGACTTCAGCGGTTAGTTCGGGGCTGCCTGCATAGGCGCCACTGCAGATGTTTATTGATGAAACGAAGTTCATCAATTCCAGGTCATTTGGAAATCCTTCGGCAATGTCGGCATTTAGATCAATCGTTCGCATAATCGAGAATGGTTTTGTCACGGAACTTATCTAATTTGTCTCTTGCGATCTCAACAAATCGGACCGTGTCTCCTGGGTTTAGAGGAAAAAATGACTTGGATGCGTCGGCAATTTTTACGGGAGTTTCGCCTATCAGATTCCAACCTCCAGGTGACTGTTGAGGATAGATTCCGGCTTGACCAGCGGCGATCCCAATTGAGCCTTCGGGAACTTGGATTCTTGGCTCGTCTCGACGTCGGAGCAGTTTGAACGGCTCGGGAAGACCGGTCAAGTAAGGAAATCCTGGCAGGAATCCGATGGCGATCACTGTGTAGAGTTGACTACAAAACGCCTTAACTGCAAACTCGGGTTCCATACCAAGGATCTGGCAGACTTCTGCCAAATCTGGACCGTCAAAGATCACGGGGACGGTGAATCCTCTTCCTCTTGTTGCGGTTGCTAGCTTCAGTCCCTTCAGGCTCTCTGGATCAAAAACTTCGGGATTGACGTAGATGCCAACAGTTTCCATTGATGGCACTATTTCTTCGACCCCGGGGATACTGGCGAGTTCAATCGATCGGGCGAGAACGTGTGGCTGACCTTCGAAATCACGAAGGATATAAGCAGTTTCGCCAAGCTGTTCGATGCGCACTCAATCAGTATTCCACCGATCACCCTTCGATTTGGTATCGAACAATGGTCACAATAGTTGTTAATGAGCCTAAAAGTTGACATTGAACTTGTGGAAGGTGGCATTCTTCCGCAATATCAGACTGCCGGTGCGGCGGGAATGGATCTTTGTTCATCGGAATCATTCACGTTGAACCCGATGGAAAGAAGGGGAGTAAAAACAGGAATAAAGATCTCTTTACCGGATGGATTTGAGGCCCAGGTGCGCCCTCGAAGTGGGCTTGCACTGAAGCATGGCATCTCGATGGTGAACTCACCTGGGACTATTGACTCAGACTATCGGGGGGAAATTCGAGTAATTCTGATCAATTTGGGTCAAGAAGTTGTACCCTTTGAAGTAGGTGACCGAGTGGCACAACTTGTGATTGCTCCGGTAACTAGGGCTGATTGGAATATTGTTGGCGAATTAGACTCCACTGAACGAGGTGCTAAGGGCTTTGGAAGTAGTGGTGGATTTAGTTCGGCTAAGGAGTAAATAGAAATGAGTACCGATGCGACTACCGTGACGATGCCTAACGCAGCAATTGATGACCGTCAGATTTTGCAAGCCGACTTGGCTCGAGTGAATCTTCTTCGGATTCGGGGTGACGTGTCTAGTTCAAAGACCTTGTGTCTTTCGGTTCTCAAACGATTTCCCGAGAGTATTGATGCTCACGTCATGATGGGCGATCTCCACGCTGAACAAGCCGATCTGGGACCAGCTGCCGAATGGTATTCCCTTGCACTTGACCTTGATCGCAACGCACCGGGAGTAGCGGTTAAGCTCTCTCGGATTCAAGCTGCGCTCGATATTTCTGGTCAAGCTTCTCGTTCTCGCGTAAATATTGCCAATTCTAAAAGGATGTCGCCTTGGCTATACGTTGCGGTAGCAGCAACGGCAGTTGCAATTGTTTCGGTTGGCTATATTGCGGGGTTGGGATCTCCGACAAAGGATGCGAAAGCGAAGCCTGTAGTATCTGACAGAATTGAATCACCAAAAGCACCCGAAAAGGGAGCCAGTGTATCTGAAATCACCGGACCCAAGACCGTTACTTCACCCTTAAGCGTTAATGCAAACGATCTCGGTCCCGCTCCAGCGTCAACTCCTAATCCTGGCGCAGCTGTTGAAACAAAAACGACGGGGACAAAAGAGTCAAAACTTTTGGTCGTTGACGATCAAAAGCTTTTAGACCACGTTTCAAATGCCACCGCTTTTGGAAAGCATGTTATCAGTGTCATGGCTGACCCGAGGGAGAAGAGCATGATCCTTACTTACAATGTATCTCAGGGTGAGCATGGTCGGTATGTAGGGGCAATTCTCGCCGACATTGCGATGGAGTACGACAGTAAGGCCTTGATGGTCACTATTCGTGGGGTCAGAAACGGCGTTTTGTCCTACGTTGCAGACGTACCTCGGGAAAAGATTTTGGCAGTTGAATCTAGGGAAAAGAAAGACGTTCAGAACTTGGAAAACAAGGATTGGATTGATGAAGTTCTGACGAATGAATATTTCAAAAGTAAGGACATCATTAAAGGACCTTAGCCATTCCCATTCATAATAGTTGGGAATGCGAGTTACCACCCAACTTTACACTGTCCGTGACCAGATTGCGGCAGACACCCTTGGAACCCTCAAGTCGATTGCTGGCTTTGGCTTGGAATTCATTGAGCTAGGCGGCTTAAATCGGGATTCGGTCAAGGATTGGAGAGGCTATCTTGATGAGACTGGTCTCAAGGTAAGCGGCGCCCATTATGGTTTGGCCGAGTTTGAAACTCCAGATGAGCTATTTGAAGTCATGAATGTGTTGGATTGCAAAACCATCATCATGCCGTGGATTTCATCGGAACACTTTACTACTTTGGATTCGATCAAGGCCTTTTCTGACACTTTGGCCGACTGCGGAAAAAAGGCTCAGGCGGCAGGGTTCGAATACCTTTATCACAACCACGACTTTGAGATTCGGGACGTTGATGGTAAGTCCGGACTAGAGCATTTGATGGATATTATTCCGTCTGACATCATGAACTTTGAGGTTGATGTAGCCTGGGTTCGCGTTGGCGGTAAGAATGAAGTCGAATTTTTGAACGCCCATGCTGACCGAGTAAAGATGTTGCACTTGAAGGATGTTGATCCGGCTCGAACTCCGCGGTGGACAATTGCAGGAGATGGCCTGGTTGATATGGATGGATGCCTTGCGTTTGCGGCGGCAAATAACATTTCCTTTGGTGGAATTGAGCTTGACGAGAGTCCTTGTCCGCCGCTTGAGGCGGT
>JBAXBU010000136.1:0-5665 GCA_037141835.1 Armatimonadota bacterium
TTCGGACAAGCTGGAGACAAATCCGATGATGTCATCAATGGAGCTGCCGAGGTCGGCTTCAAGCTGAGCACGGTTGTAACCATCAGGAGCGGCAACCCAAATCCCGTCTTTCTGTCCTTCAGGTTCCTCGGCTGGCGGCTCTTGCTTAAGCATTCCGAGTATGCCTCTGTTTGCAGAAACGACCTCATAGCTGAAGTCGATTGGGCGTCGAGCCTTTCCGTTTGGCTTGGTGTTTAGTTGCTCGTCGGTGATGGTGGCAAGGTCCTTGAGATAGAAACCTTTCGCCATTCCGAGGAAGCTTACGGTTGAGTCTTTGATCGGTGTAGACATTGATCCTAATTTACCTGCAGTACAAAAGTTTTTGTACTGAGAGTTGAGGATCCATTGCCTTTGTTGGAGGGTCTGTTGGACCTCAGCGAGTATCATGATTCAAGGTAATCAGTGGCGATTTCAAAGATTTTGGTAGCAAACAGAGGCGAGATTGCAGTTCGAATTTTTCGAACCGCTAAAGCTCTCGGCATAAAGACAGTCGCAGTCTATTCAGACGCGGATGCAGATGCAATTCACACAAGCCTAGCGGATGAAGCAATTCATATTGGCGGCTCTGCTCCGTCTGAGAGTTATTTGGATTCTGAGAAGATTTTGGCGGCCGCAAAGCAAACAGGAGCTGATGCAATTCACCCGGGATACGGGTTTCTCAGTGAACGAGCCGAGTTTAGCGAAGCTTGCAAAGATTCCGGAATTACCTTTATTGGTCCTCCCGCTGAGGCGATGCGGCTTCTTGGTGCCAAGATTGATGCAAAGCAGTTAGCAGTTCAAAATGCGGTCCCGATAACCCCGGGGTTTTTTGAATCAGGTGCATCGGATTTTCAACTGAGTGAAGCGGCACAAGACATTGGTTTTCCCGTTATGTTAAAGGCTTCGGCTGGAGGCGGGGGTCGAGGCATGCGTGTTGTTAGAGACATCGCCGATTTTGACAATGAACTTGCGACAGCGAAGGACGAAGCCCTGAAGGGATTTGGAGATGACGCCATGATGGTTGAGAAACTGGTCGAGAATCCTCGCCATATTGAAGTTCAATTCATCGCGGATCAGTTGGGAAATGTTGCTTGCCTCTTTGAACGAGAGTGTTCGATCCAGCGAAGACATCAAAAGCTGATTGAAGAAGCGCCATCTCCTTTCTTCAAAATTGAAACTCTGTGGCCCTCAATGCGCGACGCCACGATCCGATTGATTAAGGCAGCGGGTTACTATGGGGCGGGTACGGCTGAATTTATGGTCGATCCCGTCACTGGCGATTTCTATTTCCTTGAAGTGAATGCACGCCTTCAGGTCGAGCATTGTGTAACCGAGGAGATCACTGGCCTTGACTTAGTTGACTTACAAATTAAGGTTGCTAATGGTGAGCCTTTGGGCTTGCCGGCTGGATTGATGGATGGAAGTCGCGATGCGATATTTGGACACTCGATTGAGGTTCGGATTGTCGCGGAGAATCCTGGTCAAGGGTTTATTCCTTCGATTGGAAAGATTGTTGGATGGGCTGAACCGAGCGGTCCAGGTATCCGTTTTGATACTGGATTTGGCTTGGGTAGCGAGATTTCTCGGTTTTATGACTCGATGATTGCCAAGGTTATTGCGCATGGCTCGACGAGACTGGAAGCTCGACAACGATTGGTGTCTGCTCTCCTCGACTTCCATGTTTTGGGGGTTCAAACGAACATTGCTTACTTGATTGATGTTTTATGTAGCGATGGGTTTATCGAAGGAAACATTGACACCGGATATTTGGGTCGCGAGTTTTCTGACTGGGCTCCAGTCCAGGCTCCAGCCGAACTCGGAGGCATTGCTAATCTTGCCGTATCTGGGGGAAGTGAAACGTCGGCGGCTAAAAAGTCTCATCTAATATGGGATTTAACTGATAACTGGCGCAATGTTCGGGCTGGTTCTCAACTAAAATAAGAATGGACATATGCGATCAGGTGCGTTAGTTTTTGGAATTGGATTGTTGGCCTTAGGACTTCTTGTTCCCGCGTACCAGCAACCTCCAAAATCGGCTTCCCAATCGTGGGTTAGTTACTCGAAAGACGTCACACCAATTTTTAAGGCGGCATGTAATTCTTGCCACGCGGGTAAGACCGCCGCCGCTGGACTTGACTTTACGAACACTGCGGGAATGCTTAAGGCTGGAGTTATAAAGCCAGGTGATCCCGAGAATAGTGTTCTCATCCGAAGGATGAAAGGGCTTGATGGCCTGCCTTTGATGCCGAAAGGTTTTAAGGCGGTTGATGCTTCAAAAATCAAGCTTATAGAGACGTGGATTAAGGACGGTGCCAAGATTGATCAGGCGGCAGGAAAGCATTGGGCTTATATTGCTCCGGTAAAGCCCGCTTTGCCAAAGTCTGCGATTGCTTGGGGTCAAAACGAGATTGACGCTTTCACATTGGAAAAGATGTTGGGTCACAATCTGAAACCATCACCTCAAGCACCAAGGGAACTGCTGGCTCGACGTCTCTATCTTGACTTAACGGGATTGCCGCCAACAGTTGCCCAACTCGATGCTTACCTTGGCGATACCGCGCCTAACGCTTACGAAAAGTTAGTGGATAAGCTTTTGGCTTCGAAGCATTACGGTGAGCGACAGGCACGAATTTGGCTTGATTTAGCCCGGTATGCCGATACGAATGGATACGAGGCGGATGTGTCTCGCACGGCCTACCTGTTCCGTGATTGGGCGATCAACGCTTTTAACCGCAACCTTCCATACGACCAATTCACGATAGAGCAACTTGCCGGCGATATGTTGCCAAATCCTACCATCGATCAGCAGGTAGCCACCGGATTTAACCGAAATTCGATGTTTAATCAAGAGGGCGGAGTTGATCCCGCGGAGTCTTTTTACAACACGGTTATTGACCGGGTAACCACGACTTCTGGCACGTGGCTTGGTTCCACGTTGCAATGCGCCCGATGTCACGATCACAAATTCGATCCATTTAGCCAAAAAGACTTCTTTAAGCTCTATGCGGTCTTTAGTAACGTTAGTTACAAGCGGCAAGGTGACTACAGCAAATCGTTCTCGGAACACTGGGTAGAGCCTGAGATCAAGGTTTCTACTCCGGAAGCCATGAAAGCAATTGACGAAGCAAAGAAAAGGGTTGCTGCACTTGAAGAGCGAAAGAAAGCATTTGCCGCCGAGAACGCCCGAGACTTTGCAAAATGGAAGATTGAAGCTGGGCTGACGGTCTCGTTCGAAGATCCTAAAGTTGAGTCCTTTCTGAGTTCAGGTGGAGCGACCTATGCGTTAGGCGAGAACAATCTGATCGAAGTTGGTGGGCCAAACTCCGACATGGACGAATATCAAGTCGTCTTGGAGTTTCCTCAAGGAAAAGTAAACGGTCTTCGCATTGAAACTCTGCCTGCGCCCGGGAAGCCCGGCGGTCGGTCTTCGGGACTGAATTTCGTTCTGACTGAACTTGACTTGAAAGTCGACAATGAAAAAGTTGATTTGAGCGCGGCTCAGGCAGATTTCATCCAAGACGGATACGACTTAAAGAAGCTGTTGGCTGGTGATCGAAGTTCAGGTTGGGCAGTCTCGCCTCAGGCTACTTCCGGGCATCGGCTTATTGCCCAGTTTGCAATACCGACAGAAGGAAAAAAAGCCGTTTTGAAGCTCGGCTTCCATTCCCCTTGGCCTAATCATGGCATGGGTCGATTTAGGATTTCGTTTACTAAGTCCGATTATCCTTTGCTGGATGTCGTTCGGGAGAAAGCGAGAAAACTAGCTTCTCAGCCAGTTTTTGACGAAAAAGCTGACGCTCAGCTTCATGACCTCTATATTGAAACATCCACCAACGGCTTTGAGTTGCAACGCGAGATGAGAGAGGCGAAGGCGGACCTTGCCCAGAAAGAAGTCGGATTGCCGACGGCTTTGGTTATGGCAGACAAACCGACAACCGGGAAGCTAATGGCGGCACTTCATCACCGAGGTGAATTTACTTCTCCGGGTGAAATGATTGAAGCAGGAACTCCGGATGTTTTGCCACCCGCGGACCCGTCGAAGAACATGAATCGACTAGAATTGGCGAAATGGTTGGTTAATGGCAAGAATCCTTTAACCGCTCGGGTCGCAGTCAACCGAATGTGGGAACAGTATTTCGGGCGAGGCATTGTTGAAACAATGGATGACTTTGGTACGCAGGGTTCTCCTCCGATCAACCAAAAGCTATTGGACTTCTTGGCAACACGTTACGTCGAATTGAAATGGGATACGAAAGCCATTCATAAGTTAATCGTTATGAGTGCGACGTATCGTCAGAGTAGTAACGTATCGCCGGCCGTCTTAGCAATTGACCCAATGAACCTCTATCTTGCTCGAGGACCAAGATTCCGGATGGAAGCGGAAATGATTCGGGATACTGCCCTTCAAGCATCAAGCCTCTTGAACCCGGAAATTGGGGGTCCAAGTGTGATGCCGTTTCAGCCAAAGGGGATTTGGGATTCGCCCTATAGTGGCGAGCAATGGATGGAAGCTAAGGGCAAAGACAAATATCGAAGGGGTATCTATGTCTTTGCTAAGCGGACCGCAATGTATCCAAGTTTCATGTCGTTTGACGCGACTTCTCGAGAAACGTGTACGGTCCGACGAATAAGAACTAATAGTCCCTTGCAGGCGCTGGCGCTTCTCAATGACCAGGCATATTTGGAGGCGGCCAAGGCACTCGGGGCAAAGATGATTCAGCGGGGATCCCTTGAACAGGGCCTCGTTTATGGATTCCGGGCGACGACAAGTAGAAAACCGAATCGAGACGAGTTGTCGGTTTTGGCGAAGGCCTACGGAAACTTTAGAATGAAATATTTCAAAAATCCGGAAGAAGCGAGGAAGCTTGGAAAGGATGAACGTGAGGCTGCTTGGACAATGGTAGGCAACGTGCTTTTGAACTTAGACGAGACGATTACGAAAGGATAAGGGACAACCAATGACTGAACAAGAACTCCTCCAACACATCACTCGGCGAACACTTTTCAAAAAGGTGGGATACGGTCTTGGAAATGTTGCTTTGGCGTCACTAATGGCTGACCCCGCGCTTGGTTTCTTCGTTGACCAGCAGAAGAAGCAACAGGCACCTGGACCATTGAGTCCAAAAGCACCACACTTTAAGCCGAAGGCAAAGTCGATTATTTACTTGTTCATGGCCGGTGCTCCGAGCCAGTTAGATTTGTTCGAACCAAAGCCAATTCTGAATAAATTTGACGGTGATGTTTGTCCCGAGGAATATACCAAAGGAGAACGGTTTGCCTTTATTCGGGGTGGAAAGCCCAAGTTGCTTGGTTCGCCCCACGCTTATAAGCAGTACGGAAAGTCGGGTCACGCCATCAGTGCATTGTTGCCTCACTTGGGCACGATCGCCGATGATATTTCGATCATCCATTCGATGAAGACTGAGCAGTTCAATCATGCGCCGGCTCAGCTTTTCATGAATACTGGTTTCCAGGTTCCTGGTCGCCCTTCTTTGGGGTCTTGGTTGACTTATGGTCTGGGAACGGCAAACCGTGATCTTCCAGGATTTGTGGTACTCCTTTCGGGCATCTCGAATCCAGACGGAGGTAAGTCTTGCTACGGATCAGGATTCTTGCCAAGCGTCTATCAGGGCGTTGAGTTTCGATC
>JBAXBU010000137.1:0-5608 GCA_037141835.1 Armatimonadota bacterium
GTGTATAGGGGTAGGAACGACGATCCCGGCGAACGAAGAGTGGGAAGGAAGTCCGGCCCGCATTACCGAAGAGAGACTGTTGCCGATCTATGATCCGACTCAACGTCCTTCTCGCCGAAGACTAGCCGCTTTTGCAATTGGTCAATCCTGCCTGGTAGCCCTTTTGGCAGCGTTAGAGTCCGTCCCATTCATGATAATTGCATTTAGTTTGTATAACAGCAGCGAAGGTCTTTTCGAATATCTCTTGGAGCCTTTGTATGCTATCGGGCTCGTGTTGCTTGCCTGTGCTCAGGCTTTGTTGATTAAGTGGGCGAGTATCGGCAAGTTGAAGGAAGGGACCTTTAAGTACCCCGGATTCTATTGGCTTCGGAAGTGGTTTGCTGACAAACACCTCGAACTGATGAGTAGCACCCTTGTTCCGATTTATGATTCCCTGTTTACACGAGTTTGGTGTCAGGCATTGGGAATGAAGTGCGGTCCACGGTGTGAGATCGCATTGCCACGGCGAATGCCCTACGACTTGGTGGAGATGGGCAAAGAAAGCTTCCTTGCCAGTGAAGTGAGTATCGGAATGCCGATCCGTCGTAACGGGTCGATTACGCTTACGAGGACGATTATTGGTGAACGTGTTTTTCTAGGTAATGACTCGGTGGTGCCCCAAGGCTCAAAGATTCCCGATGAGAGTCTGCTTGGTGTCTTGAGCGCTTCTCCGGCACCGGAAATCATGGGTGACGAGACTGAACAAGCCTGGCTGGGCTCTCCAGCGTTTCGGATGCCTCGGCGTCAAGTTACAGATACGTTCGGAATTGAGAAGACGTACCGACCCCTGAAGCGGCTTTACGTGGAACGCCTCTTCCATGAGGCTTTCCGGATCGCGTTGCCGAGCATGTTCTCGTTGATGCTTGCCGCCCTATTTATTGAAACGTTTGTTGAAATTTGGGACCGGCACTCAATTGTGCTCAGTGTTTTAACGTTGCCTATTCTATACTTGCTGACAGCCGTGTTGGGAGCGGTCATTTGCCTTATTTGTAAGTGGATTTTTGTTGGGAAATATAAGCCCTCGGTTCAGCCATTATGGAGTCGTCAGGTCTGGAACGTAGAGACTTACTCGGCAATTCTGCACGACTTTGGTGTGCCTTTGTTTGCCTTGCCATTGGTTGGCAGTCCCATGATGTCTGCTTTGATGCGGTTCTTAGGAGCGAAGGTCGGGCATCGTGTCTTTATGAACTCAACGGACTTTACGGAGACTGACTTGATTTCCATTGGTGACGACGTCGCCATTAATGCCAACGCTCCATTGCAGGCTCACCTTTTCGAGGATCGAGTTATGAAGATCGGTCCGATAACGATCGGGGATCGGTGTTCGGTGGGGACTTACTCAGTCATTTTATGCGAGTCCGAATTGAAGCATGATGCCCATATTGGCGACTTGTCGTTGGTCATGAAAGGCGAGACGATTCCAAGCCACACGTATTGGGCTGGCTCGCCAGCGCAGATCGACCAAAACGCCGGCAGGAAGTAGGTTCAATGGACGCCACCATTATTTGGTCGCAAGGAAATACAACTGTATGGCAGTTCTCGCTGAATCCATTTTATGATGAGCTTAGCTATTGGCGATGGCGCGTTTTGAATGCATCAGAGTTTGAGAAGGCCGAGGCCTACGGCAACGATCGACTTCGAACGGAATTCATTGTTAGAAGATGCACATTGCGGAAACTGTTAAGTTCATATGTAACGTGCGATTCCCAAAAGATAGAATTTCAAATTGGCGAATTTGGAAAACCTTCGGTTGTGGGATATCCCATTCATTTCTCGACCTCTACTTCAAAGGACCTTGGATTGATCGCGATATCCACTACCCAAGAGGTCGGAGTAGACATTCAGGCGCATGAAGATTCCTTGTCAAGTCCAGAATTTGACTTCTTGACAGCGTCGGAGTCCAGAGCAATACAGGAGTCGGAAAAGGGCACCGAGCTTTTTAATCGGATTTGGACAAGAAAAGAAGCCAGCATCAAAGCAATTGGACAGGGCTTAAATTTTCCGATTCAGACATTGGACGTCCTTCCTGATGACACGGAACATTGCTGGTTGGAAATGCCGCAGCCAGTCAGTGTATGCGACTTGCCAGCTTCAACTGGATATTCGGCAGCATTGGCCTGGCATGTACAAAAAAAGCCAGCTTTTTAGGCTGACCGATTTTGAAATTGGGTGCGGGGACAGGATTCGAACCTATGACCTCCGGGTTATGAGCCCGACGAGCTACCAGACTGCTCCACCCCGCGGTGAGACTAAGATTATGACTTTGTTTATATTCGAAAGTCAAGGCAATCAACGTTGGGACCCATAATTCGTGTAGGTAATTTGAATGCGAATTGTTGCATCATTGAGGGAATGGTTAAGCGACTGGTACTTGGCGCAATATTGATGGCTAGCGTTGGATGCGGTGGATTGGGGATTCCTACGACGACCGTTCAACTTGGCGCGACGCCACAAACAATTACAAGTGGGCAAAGTACGACGTTGGCGTGGACTTCCGTTAATGCCAATGCCGTTGTTTCATCGAATTTCGGTGCAACGACAACGAGTGGAACGAAGTCCGTCAGTCCTACTGCGACGACAACTTACACGATAACTGTTCAATCTCCATTGGGTGATACGTCCACGGCGAGCACCACTGTTACGGTCAATTAGGTACAAAAAAGCCCCACAGGATTATTCCTGCGGGGCTTTTTTCTGCCTGAGATTTACTTAAATCCTTTTGCAGTGCTGTCAATAAAGCCCTTGAGACTTACATGAGCGGAGCTAGGATCGTATTTGTAGATTGAAGCCCGTGCTTTTTCAATCCACATCATTGCTTCTTCTTTTTTGCCCGCAGAATTCAATACGGCAGCATGATATGTAAAGGCAATTGCGGCAACTTTGTCATCAGACATTTCGGCGCATTCTTCACACATCTTGACCAACTCATCCATTGAGGCTTTGTTCTTGAGGTTTTGTGCCATGCCTCGTGCTAGTGAACACCAACTTACGGAGTCAATACCTTTCACTTTGCCTGCATATTTCTTGAAATAAGAGAAAGCTAGGTCTGGGTTGGTTCTTGCGGCTGCACTAATAACCGACATGATCTGCTGGCTATTGTCTCCTTTTCCACTTGCAATGTAAGCGTCAATTGCCTTTTTATCCCCGGCTTTAAGATCAACTGCCAGTTTCTTTTGGGCTTCAGCGGCTGACTTTGCTGCTGCAGCTTCTTTTTCGAAAGATGCTTTGAAGCCAGCTAGATTAAACGTTTTGTTGGAAACTTCTTCGAGAGGTTTGTCCATTTGCATTGGATGTCCAATCCACGCGATATTGCCTTCATCGTTAACGATAAACGCGCATGGGATACCATTTCGACCGGCGGCTCGCATCCAAGTGGTCGCGATGGTGTCTTTGTCATCGTCAAGTACGATGTTGTATCGCATCTTTTCGGTGTTTTTAGCAACCCACTCGTTTACCCGAGTAACGTGGTTACCGACTTCTTCCTTTACTTTTGGATCGTTGGTTCGAAAATCCCAGGTATTGACACTTACAAAGCTGACCTTGCCTTTGAACTTGTCGGCCATTTCACTGAGGTGTGGCATTGAGGCGATACAGGGACCGCACCAGGTTGCCCAAAATTCAATGACGTAAGTCCTTCCTTTCTCAAGGTTGCTTATTTTGTCGCCTTTAACAAAGCCCGCTACAGGGAAAGCAGGAGCTTTATCGCCAATGGTGAGTTGCGCAGACGCAAGTCCGGAGACGGCGAGCGCAGAAATGATTGCAAATGCTGTACGAATACGCATAATTCCTATCTTACATAGATTTGTCAAATTGATAGTGTCATTTTTAGCAATTTATTCACATCCTTAGTCACTGAACAAATTCTTCCTTCAAAATAGACTTATTAGTCCCGTTTCAACATCTCGAATCCAATTACTTGACTCCACCACGATTAACCAGATTGCAGCTGGTGAGGTTGTCGAACGTCCGGCAGCTGTCGTTAAGGAATTAGTCGAAAATGCTTTAGATGCTGGGGCAACTCGAATTGATATTGAGCTTGCTGGAGCCGGTCGTGAACTGATTCGAGTAAGCGATAACGGGTGCGGCATGACGGCTGAAGAAGTAAGGCTAAGTCTTCAACGACACGCTACCTCGAAGATTCGAAGCCTGGAAGATCTTAATGAAGTTCGGTCGCTCGGATTTCGAGGAGAGGCAATTCCCTCGATTGGCTCGGTCTCAAGACTTACGATTTCGAGCGCAGTCGAAGACGGAATGAGGACGGTTGTTCGAGTTGAGGGCGGCGAATCTTTACCAGATTCGGCAATCGCCGGACCGAAAGGAACTGAGATTCGAGTTGAAGATCTTTTTTACAACACACCTGCCCGACTGAAGTTTCTAAAGACTGATACAACCGAGGTCGGTCAAGCCGTCGACCACGTCATGAAGTACGCGATTGCGAATCCGGGAGTCGCCTTTTCCTTGACCCACAACGGTCAGAAAGTGATACTTACGAATGGTAACGGAGAACAATTAGAAGCCATTTCCGACGTTTGGGGTCGAGATACTGCGCGATCTTTGGTTCCGGTTGACGCCAACCTTGGTGGTCTGCGACTTGTTGGCTACGTTTCGCCACCCCACATCACTAAGCCAACCCGGAACCTTCAGTACCTATATGTCAACGGAAGGCCAATGAAGAGCCGGACCTTGACGGTTGCTTTGGATCAAGCCTTCCGAGACTTGACCCCGGAACGGCGATTCCCCCTTGTGGCGCTCAATATCGAAATTGAGCCTTCTCGAATTGACGTCAATGTCTCACCGACGAAGACTGAAGTTAAGTTTCAACAAGAGGGCGTTGCCTTTGAGGCGTTGCGGGTTTGCATTCGCGAGGCTTTGCTCGCCCACGGAATGATGCCTAGTGCCTCGGCAATTGCAACGGCCAATCAGGCATTGCGTGAGTCCCAGGGCTTGACCTTTGGTCAAGGATACACTCCTCCAACGGAGCTCTCGATTTACGCCCAGTCTCCTTTGCCTCATCAGGCGGTGACCATGCAAGATCAAGGCAAGATCGACTTTAACGACTTTGTCCCGACAGCGTTTTCGAATCAACCGGGACTTGCTCATCAGTCCATGCAATATATCCAGCTTTTGGATGATTTGCGGATCATTGGGCAGGCAATGAAGACTTTCATTATTGCTGAGACTCGGCACGGATTGGTAATTGTGGACCAGCATGTCGCCCACGAGCGAATTTTGTACGAGTATCTGTGTGGGCTGAAGCGATCGACATTGATTGAGAAGCAGGCGTTGATGTTGCCAGAGACTCTGCATTTGGATAGGAGAGCCGCTTTGTTGCTTGAGGAGAGGCTGGATGAAATTCGCAGTGTCGGATTTGATTTGGAGTCATTTGGTGGCGATGCCTATGTGGTTCGCTCGATTCCTGCAGCCCTGCGAGGCAAAGATCCGATTAAGTATCTGAAGGATTTGATTGACGAATTGGTTGAATCGTCGGTGACTCGAAAGCTGGTTCCCACGAGAGAACAAATATGGATCATGTCTTCGTGCAAAATGGCGGTTAAGTCGGGCGATATCC
>JBAXBU010000138.1:0-5540 GCA_037141835.1 Armatimonadota bacterium
AAGCTGAAAGCTGAAAGCAGGAGCTATGCGTCGTGATACAACTCTGCACCAACTTCGGAGTGGTGCCCGTCGGTGTGCGAAACAATCATCTTTGGAAGGAACGGGATTGCCAGTAAAACCAAGGCAGATGTTCCCGAATTGATCCAAACCATCGGCGTAAAGTTGTGATGGAACGTTTCATAAAGGTTCGACCCCAAGACATCGGAGCCAAGCAAAGACATATTTCCGAAGCTGAAGATAAGGGAATATCCAAGGGCTTCGCTACCTTTGGGGGTAGATCGGGCAAGGAGATCGAGGATGGCAAGAAATGCCATTCCGGTACCCAATCCTGCCGCAGATTCAACCCAGATTGCGCTTTCTCGAGAGTTATATCCTAAGTAACAAAAGGCCGAAAGAACACTGAGAAGAACACCCCCATAAAGAAGAGTCCGTAATGGGAATTTCTTGCATAAGTAAATGTAGGCAAGGCTCCCTACCAGGGCGGTACCGGCATTGATGAAAGCGAGAAAGCCGATGAACTCAGGCGCCAGCTTCAATGTTTCTGTTTGGTGGAAGAAAAGCGGAGTCTGAAAGCCAGGTGAAAACCGCACAAGCATCCAAAACACGGTAGCAACCCACATTGACTTTGAAGTGAAAAGAGACTTGAACTGGGCGAGGGTTGAACGCAAGGCACTAACATCACTTTTTGCCACTTTTGGCTCTTTGAGTAGGCTCACGAACAAAAATGTGAGCACCCACAATAAGACGCCCACCACCGCAAGCCCAATGCCAAGGAAATGAGCCGCGACCCAGCCGCCGATAAGGCCAGCGCAGAGGACTCCAAGATTCTCGGCTCCGTTCCTTATTGAGCTCATTCGCCCAGTCGCCTTAAACTCCTGACCATACTGAACTAACATTCCCCCTAAGGTGGTTTGGGCGGTCACCAGTGCGACGTTGATTGCCAGCAACACGACCACCAGAGCTGAATAAGTTTTGGGAATCACCGACAGAACAAGCCAAAGAACGCCAGCTAATGCCGAAGCCGTAACCAGATAGCCTTTTCGTCGGGTTCCCAAGAACGAGAAATTATCGGTGAGAAGCCCGGCTAATGGTTTAAAGTACCAAGGCATGAAAATGAGAGCAAAGAAGGCTGAAAGCTGGGCTGGCTGAAGGTGTAGTTGATCCTTTAGGATGAACTGAATAGAGATCTTTGCGATGCCATCCTTCGGATCACATAAAATCAGAAAGAGGTAGCCGAGTCCAACTAAAGTGATAATTTTCTTTAATCGAAGCTGGTCAGCTTCGATCGCTGGCGAAGATAAGTTAGACATGTTTGCCCCCAGAAATTTGTGCATTTGCACTTTGACACATCAAAGTAGGATTGAGCATAGTCAACCTAGCATCATGCATGGCACATTCTACCGATTTATTTCAGAATGTCCATTCTTGCTCTTCTTTCGCTTTCCGTCGCCTTTCCGGCGTACGAAGGGTTATGACCAAAAACGAATACCATTCGATTCTGATTCACAAACTTGAACAATCGAGCAGCGATATCCCCGTTTGGCCACCCGGAATCTCACCCGGGTCAATACACACAACCGCGGTACTGGATGACATCAGTCAATCATCATTAACCAATGGGCAACACCAGCCCTTGGTCGAGGAATTAGAAGCCCTCTCTTATGAGTCCGATTCGAAAAATATGAAGGAACGTCATGACGAATTCATGAAGATCCTCGATACTTATGAGCACGACAATCAGTAGCGGACTACGATCCGCCGCGCCACTTTACCAACGAATCGCCAAGTCCACCAAAGCGGGACCACGGGTCAGTGGATTGGTCATTTTCGTCGGGACGGAGGCCCCAGGCGGTCACAAAGCTGAACCCGGATTCTTTCAATAAGTAAAAGATGGTTGCATGATACTTGGACATATCGGTACCAATTGAAACTCCGACATCACCTGGTGTAACGTAAAACTCGGTCACCGCAACCTTTTGATCTTTGGGCCAAGCGAACTCTCGATCCACTCGAGCAACCCCTGCCAGTGTCGCTTTTATTCCTGCCTTTACGCGGTCGACATTTCCGTTAGAAGTGCCCGACGACATCCGAATATGATAAGCACGGTAGCCGCATTCGCTCAGCCAATCGAATTCAGCAGAAGGCATCATGGACGAAAATTCTGCTGCTTCGGAATCCTTGCCTTCGCCAAACGCCGATATTGCGGGACCAACGATCTGCTCTCGCGGCACTCCATACTCCTTGAGATCCGTCACTAATTTGAAGAGAAGCTCATGCAGTTCTGGCGCCCACTGTCCTTTCTTCACCTTTGACGACCCACCAGGTTTTCCACCCTGCGGTTCATTCCATAACTGCAGCAGAGGTGCCGGTGCGCCGACCCGTTTGCTTTGCGAGATGATATGGGTAGCGATCGCGGTGTTGAGCCGAACGATTCCCGGCCAAATCTCCCGTTTGGGCATAAACCAATCTGACCATCCCCCCGGATACCAAGGGCTCGACGGATGGGGAGTGGGTTGCAAAAGCCAAATGGTCTTAACGCCTTTCTTCTTAGCCTTATCGATACTCGCGTCAATGCCTCGGAAGTCATAAGCTCCGGTTGGCTCCCACAAAACTTCCCAAGCAACCGTTTGTACTCGTGCAACATCTCCGGGTTGCAAGTACGAAAGGGCAAGATCGAACTCGGCTGAATCTTCGGCAACGTGACCGGGACGGATTGCCGGAAGGTTGCCGCCGAATATTGGTCCACTAGCCCTACAAAGCAGAGGGAGCAGCAAGGCAACCGAGAATAGCCACTTTTTCATTGCAACCTCACCATTCCTTGATTCTGATGTGCGAACAGGGCAGATATGTCAGGATTGGCCACTTAATGTTTGAAAATGGTAGAAAATGGTATAATTTCTACCATGGGACTCAATATTAAAAACTCTGAGGTTGAACAGCTTGCTGCCGAAGTTGCAAAATTGATGGGCACAACCAAGACTGAGGCCATTCGTCGAGTTCTCTACGAGAAATCAATTGAACTTGGGGTCCCCCAAAGGAAAACGGATCACTCGGCATTTCACGCCTTTCTTGAGGACCTTTGGCAAAAGTACCCTTCCATTAAAGGCAAGAAGTTCACAAAGCAAGATTACGACGCGATTTACGAATGAAGTTAATATCCGTTGACACATCCATCATCGTCGCAATACTAAGCGGCGAAGAACATTCGAAAACTTTCGAAGAAATATTATCAAAGTCGAAGCCAATCATTTCTTCGGTCGCTGTTTTGGAAGCATTTCTTGTCGTGAGATCAGACTTAGGCGATCGAGCTTCTTTTGCGATTGAGCAGCTTTTGATGGAATACGGAATAAATCAAGTTGAATTTGGGCAGGGCCACCTAACCCACGCTAGAGCTGCATTTGAAAGGTTTGGCAAAGGAAATCACCCTGCCAAGCTCAACTTCGGCGATTGCATTGTCTACGCAACATCCAAGTTCACGTCCACGCCATTGCTTTTCCTTGGCGACGACTTTTCTCAGACAGACATCGAAGCGGTCAAATGGGCCTAAGCAAGTCTATTTTGACCCGGCAATTTTGCGGGTAAATCAGGACTAAATCCTTAATAAGATGGTTGAGCTTTCGCTCGGTATACGAACCCACGTTACAATGTTGGTTGTTCTCGGTCGCCAATGAGCTTCCAAGATCGCTTTCTTTGTTTTGGGGTTTATCCTTAATGAAAATTAAATTAAATGGAATCACGCGCATTGTTGCGCTCGCTTCGTCATATTCGGTGATCGTTTCGATCGCCAATGCACAGTAAGTTGGCTCTGTTCTTGCGCCAGTCGGATACGGAAATACTTTTGGATACGGACCATCTGGTTCGAGCCAGGTTGGCTATGGCGCTCACACCGGTTCAGGTGGAGATGATCACGCCATGTTGTGGAATAGTTCCTCCACCAACTTTGTTGATCTCAACCCAACCGGGTTTACTCATACGTTTGCCTACGGCGGAACAAATGGAGTTCAAGTTGGGTCCGGCACCGGAACGGCTACGGGTAGCAACACTCACGCATTAAAGTGGACTGGGACGGCAGCCAGTTACGTTGATCTCAATCCGACCGGGTTTAACTTTTCGGTTGCGGCTGCGGCGTCTTCAAACTCTCAAGTTGGATACGGAGACAATGGTGACGTCGGTTTACACGCTCTACTTTGGACTGGAACGGCGGCGAGCGCAGTTGACCTTTGGTCCAACACTTTTTTGAGCACACTAGCAACTGCGGCTACGGACACTAATCAGTATGGGTACGGAGGAGTTTCCGGCGGAAATTTTGATCATGCCTTGATGTGGTCAGGCTCGGCAGCCAGTGTAGTGGATCTTAACCCGAACGGTTTTGATCACAGCTACATTATGGGAGCTTCCGGTTCAAATCAAATGGGCTATGCGGTCATGTCAACGGGCGAAACTCACGCCGGAATGTGGAGCAATTCAGCTTCAAGCTTTGTTGACCTAAATCCATCGGGATTCCTTTACACGTTTGGCAACGGAGTCTCAGCGGCAGGACAAGTTGGATACGGTGCAGGCTCAGCTACGAATATGGTCGATCATGCGTTGTATTGGAATGGAACTTCCGGAAGCGCAATCGATCTTCACGGTTCCTTGAGCGGACTTTCCCAGAACTTCCAGTCATCGTACGCAACGGGTATTGACGATGATGGCAACATTGTTGGCTATGGCTACGGTTCCAATGGTCGAGGTTATGCCCTTCGTTGGTCACAACCAGTTCCGGAGCCGGCTTCGTTTGCCATTTTAGGGCTTGGTCTGTTCGGCTTGGCTCGGAGGAAGAAGCTTCGCAACTAAGCCTCAAATTGCAATTATCCCAAAAAAATGAGCCTGACCAACGGTCAGGCTCAATCTATGTTTTAGCCACGCCAGCGGACCAATGATGAACCCAGTCCACCGAAAAATGCAAATGGGTCACCGGGATTTCCGGCTTCGTTGGGCCGTAAACCCCACCCGATGACGTGAGTAAATGGTGATGCCTTCAGAAGGTCAAATGCAATCGCATGATAGGGATACATGTCGGTTCCGAGTGGCACTCCACAATCTCCCGGAGTCACATAGAACTCAGTCACAATGACATTTTGACCTGCTGGCCATTTGTACCGGGTGCCGATCCAGTTAACCCAATCGAGCCCGTTTTGAAACCCTTGCCTAACCTTGGATATATCTCCGTTTGCCCAAACCGCCGAGAAGCGAATATGATAGGCACGATATCCGCACTGGGAGAGCCAATCAAATTCTGGAGGTGGGATCATCGAAGCAAATTCTGCGGCTTCGGTGCGTTGATTTTCTCCGAAGCTAGAAATGCCGGGTCCGATGATCTGGATCTTCGGAATACCTTTTGATCGTAGGTCACTGACGAGCATAAACAGGAGTTCGTGGATTTCGGGAACCCATTCGCCGAACCTACTGGTGATTGATCCTCCGGGCTTTCCGCCTTGCGGCTCGTTCCAAAGTTGGAACAAAGGCCTGGGCGACCGATATTTACTGGTCTCACTGAT
>JBAXBU010000139.1:0-5464 GCA_037141835.1 Armatimonadota bacterium
GCAAGCGTGTCGCGATCTGCCTCAGGTTCGGGTTTCAATCCAGAACTTTCCAGCTTGGCAAGGATAAGGCGGTCAAGTGGATTGCGACTCCATGTACTGTTGCTGACCTTCGGGAGAGATGGCATTGTTGGCGGCACGTAGGACCAATGCTTTTCGTAAGTTGCTCCTTGCGAGATCCATTGCCTAAGAATGGCGATCTCAGATTCTTTGAGCGGTTTCACGCCGGAGTCTTCCGGTGGCATTCTCGAGCCTGGGTTCTTGTCACTTACCCGATGGATCAAGAGAGACTTGTCGGGTGAGCCCTTTGTGATTGCCCGCGAACTCAGCAAGTCGAGTCGTAGGTTAGCAGCCGCTTTTGCCGCGTCGGGACCATGACACTTGTAGCATTTTTGGCTCAAAATCGGAACGACATCGCGTCCAAAGTTAATTTTGGCCGTTGAGGTCTTCGGCTTCTGAACATTCAAAACGGCGTATCCAAATACGCTTACGGAAAGCAAAACAATGGGCAATGAGCGCTTCATCAGATCGACCCTAACTGAAACCCGATGTTACCTTTCGGACATCCTGCAAGAATCACATTTTTAACACTTCGGCGAAACCTCGAAGTGTAGAATGTGTTCAACCATGCTGAGTCTTTTGCTATCGTCAATCGTTGTTCTTCAGGAACCTACAATGTTGCCGATTGGCAAGTACATTAGCCCGGAAGGCACTCACGTTGAAGTTGGCAGCTATCCTCTCAATATGGTTTCGACCAACGATGGAAACTATGCAATTGTAACAACAAGTGGGTATCGGCAAGCGTTATCGGTGGTTGACATCAACTCAGGCACAATCACCAGCCAATTTGACTATAAAACATCAAGAAATAATCCCAATAAAGATGGACTTTACTTTGGTATTGCGGTCCACCCAAAAACTGGCAATGTGTTTGTATCTCGGGGGGCTCAGGACAAAGTCAGTTCGTACAGTGTGACCGATGGCAAGATTTCCGAAATTGGTACTCCCATAGCGGCGACTTTGCCCGAGGGAAGAAAACTTCCCTACCACTTTGCCGGACTCGGCTTCAATTCCAATGGTTCGCGACTGCTTGTGGTCAATAATCAAACCAGCAAGGTTACAAACTATAAAGGGTCGGTGACTGTTTACGATTTAGAGTCTGGCGCTTCGCTTTTCGAAGTACCTGTTTCGGGTTTTCCATTAGCTTGCGCTTACGCTACAAAAGGTCCAGGCGCGGACAATAAAGCGTACATCGGTTCTGAAAGGGATGGGGTCGTCGACGTTGTTGATTTGAAGAATCATATCGTTTCAAAGTCCATTCGAACCGGAAACGCTCCGGTTGGCATGATTTTTAATCGAGCACAGACAAAACTATATGTTGCAAATAGCGGTAGCGATACTGTCACCGTGATTGATACCAAGTCGGACAAAGTCATCGACACGATTTCGGTTAGACCAGCTGATCTGCGGGGTTTACCAGGAGCGGGACCTCTTGGCCTAAGCCTATCTGATGACGAGAAACAGCTCTATGTAACTCTCGGTGACATGCAAGCGGTCGGCGTCATTGATTTTGCCAAGAAGAGCCTGATTGGTTATTCACCAACTGGCTGGTTGCCAACCAGCATTATTCAGAAGGGCGGACACATGTTGGTCGCATCGGCAAAAGGCGTGCAAGCAAAAAATCCAAATGGTAAGCCAGTAGGAGAAAAAGGAACCTATATCCAAGACATCATCGCGGGAACAGTCACCCATCAAATGATCCCAAATTCGACGAGCCTCCGGAAGTCTACTTTGCAAGTTCTGTCAAATAATCGCATCAAGCCGGGTCTCAATTCAGGCAAATCGAATGATCTGAAAAACCCAGGAATCAAGTACGTGATTTACGTTGTGAAAGAAAACCGAACGTACGACAATGTACTGGGCGACCTTCCGCAGGGTAACGGCGACCCGAGCCTCACTCTATTCCCACGCAAGGTTAGTCCAAACCAACATGCTTTAGCCGAACGATTTGTCCTATTGGATAACTTTCACGTTTGTGCCGAAGTAAGCCAAGACGGATGGCAATGGTCAATTAGCGGAATGACCAGCGCATATGGTTCCCGCAACACGCCATACAACTACTCAGGTCGAGGTCGAAGCTATGATACCGAGGGACAAAATAATGGCGAAGCCATTGAGCTTTCGGGAATAGCCAACGTTGCAAAACCCGTCGCAGGTTACATTTGGGAGTTGTGCGATCGAAGCAAAGTCTCGTTCCGGAACTACGGAATGTACACCCAATTCATCGACCCTACCGACAAAAGAAATTCTGAATTTGCCGGAGCAAAGGACAGCCAACCGAACGTCAAAGTCTTGCTAAACCACAACAATTCTAGTTATCGACATTACGACAACATGTATGCCGACTCTCCCATTTATAAGGAATACGGATTTTCTTACAAGGGCCAGCTTAAAGAGTACGGAGCCAACAAAGCGACCAACCGATTCGATGAATGGAAGCATGAATTCGATGGCTTTGTTAAGTCTGGGACCATGCCGCGATTCCAAAGTGTTCGGCTTGGCAATGACCACACGATGGGAACCCGTGCCGGCGTACCAACGCCATCCAGCATGGTTGCCGATAACGATTACGCAGTCGGAAAACTTGTAGAAGCAGTTTCTAGTAGTCCGTTTTGGAAGGAAACCGCGATTTGCATCCTTGAGGATGACGCCCAGGCAGGAATCGATCATGTTGATGCCCACCGATCAACTGCTTATGTAATTTCGCCTTACATTCAACGCGGGAAAGTCGACAGCACTTTCTACAACACTGATTCGATGCTCCGAACGATGGAACTCTTGCTCGGGATGCCGCCAATGTCACAATATGATGCGGTCGCCAGCCCTATCGCAGTGTTCGGTCCACAACCAGTCAATATGGAGCCTTATTCGGCGATCAAGCCAAGCCGAGACATCGTATGTGAAGTGAACACCAAGGCCGCATACCGATCTAAAGACAGCGAACGAATTCCGAGATTTGCCGAAGAGAGCGAGATTGACGAAGAACTCAACGACATCCTTTGGAAGTCGATCAAGGGTCAGAAAGTCGCAACTCCAGCTCCAAGGTTTGGGTTAAGGCCACGCAAGTGATTGTGCTTGGTTCGCGCTAGCTGACCTAAGCATCGGTTTGAGCGTAGTACACTTAGGGCTCGAGTAGCCTCGATTTCGTATGTTTAAGAAAGCCGTTCTGATAGTTCTTCCGCTTGCCATATTAGGCGGGTTGATTGGTTGGCGCATCAAGTCTAAGTCTGGCAATGATCAGCAGATGAAGTCGGGAATGGCATCGAAACGGGCTTCCTCTGTTCAAGTAGGAACTGCGGGACCGGCGATCATTTCGGGCAATATTGCCGCGGCAGGAAACCTTGACTCTCCATTTAAGGTCCAGTTAACGAGTCGGATTTCTGGCAAGATCGAAAGCATTTCGGTACGAGAAGGAGACGCTGTCACCGCTGGACAAGTATTGGTGAAAATCGATCCAGCCTCTGCCCAAACTGGGCTTTCGCAAGCCGAAGCCAATCTGGCTCAAACCCAAGCCAAACTAGCACAAGCTCGGATTGAATCAAAGCCAAATTCAGCTGGAGTCAAAGGACAAATCGACCAACAAACCGCATCGTTGGCAAACCTTCAGGCTGAACTTACCCAAACAAAGCGGACGGTTGATTCCACCTTGAGCACTTTGACTGGTGCCATTTCAGATGCGAATTCACGGGTGTTCTCAACTCAATCTACGATCACAACTTCCGAAGCAACCCTTGAAAAAGAAAAGGCAACCCGAAAGAACTTGCAAGTCAAAGTTGATCGCAATAAAGAACTCCTAGAAAAAGGATTTATTGCTGAGCGAGAGTATGAAGATTCGCTTACGGCTTTAGACCTCCAAGACAAACAAGTCCAAATTGCCAACGCCCAGTTAAGTTCGGCAAAGCAAGCCAACAAGACAGCGGTCACTCAACTTGCCCAGGCAAAAGCTCAGCTTGATATTGCCAAATCAAAAGGTACTGCCGACATTGCCGCTTCTCAAGCGAAAGTCAATCAAGGGCAGTCCGCCCTGAGAGTTGCAAAGGCAAACAATGCCATGAACCCCGCCTACCAAGAGAACATCAAGGCTTTGGCAGCGGCTGTTTCGGTTGCACAGGCCCAAGTTAGGCAGGCTCAAACCCTTCTTGGTGAAACCGACCTCAAGAGTTCAATCAATGGTGTCATTACGGCACGAAATGCGGATGAAGGTGCGCTTGCTTCGCCTGGCCAAGCCGTGTTGGTTATTCAATCGCTCGATTGGCTTTTCTTCGTTTCTTCGATTCCGGTCGAATTAGGCGATAAAGTTAGAGTTGGTCAGATTGCTAAAATCGCCATGGAAGGAACCGGTGGCAAAGAAGTTCAAGGCGCAATAACCAACATCAACCCTTCTGCAGATCCTCAGAGCCGACAGATCACGCTGAAGATTCGAGTCGAGAATGCTGACCACGCCTTGCGACCTGGACTGTTTGGCAAGATTAACTTTTTGACCGATGCGAAGAAAGTTCCTGTTTCGGTTCCGAAGGAAGCAATTCTTTATACGGGCAAGATTCCCTCAATCGCAGTTGTAAACCAAGACAATAAAATTGAAATGAGGCTCGTAAAACTTGGAGTTTCTGACGAAAAAGTCGTTGAGGTTATCGAGGGAATCACGGCTGGAGAGAAAGTTGTTACTCTGACTTACGATTCCCTCAAGGATGGCAAGGAAGTAAAGGTAGTTGATCCAAAAGAAGCCGGCAAAGGTAAGGGCCGCGGCGACGGAAAGAGCGAAGGAAAAGGAAAGCCGTGAATCTCGCTAAGTTTGCCGTAACTCGTCCGGTCGCAGTTACGATGCGAATTCTGAGCCTTGTCGTGTTAGGCTTCATCTGCTTACAACGACTAACCATCGATTTGCTTCCAAAAATTGATGTTCCAATCGTCGCCGTTAACGTGAACTGGCCCAACACTTCGCCCGAAGAAATGGAGTCTCAAATTACGAGACCAATCGAGCAAGCAGTTGGATCTTTGAAAGGCCTCTATATGATCTCTTCAAACTCGTCTCAAGGCAGTAGCTTTGTTCGAGTCCAGCTTGATTATGGAGTTGATGTTGACAAGGCAACCATCGACGTTATGCAGATGGTTCAGCGGGCTCAGGGACGGTTCCCTAACGATCCGAACATCTCGCCTCCTTCAGTATTCAAGTTCGACCCTTCGACAACTCCCATTTTGCTTTACGGCGTCACCGCGCAAGGCAATGATCTTATAAAGCTTCGAACTCGACTCATAAACGAAATCAGCCCTCAGATAGAAGCTGCGGGCGGAGTTGCGGCGATCAACATTTCCGGAGGGCAAGACCGAGCAATCATCGTTGAAGTTGACCCTGAGAAGCTCAAGACTCGCAAGATTTCTATTGCGGAACTATCAACTAAGATTAGCC
>JBAXBU010000140.1:0-5347 GCA_037141835.1 Armatimonadota bacterium
TTCTGGCTCGAAGCTTTCTGACAATCCAACTTGATGACTCTGGATCGTACCCTTGTACTTTCTCTTCATCGTTGTCTTCGCTTTCTGAGTTCGATTCGTTTTCAGTCTCAAAAGTTTCTGGTCGTTCTGATTGTCTTCTGACTCTTCCCATTTCCGGTCTGCTCTGTCTCAGATTGTATCTAGCCTCTTCCATCGTTGGAAATCTAGTTTCTTCTTCTGATTCAGACTGGTCTTGAATGATCACTTTCTTTGGACGGCCTCTTCCTCTTTTGACTTGCTTTTCTGGTTTCTTAATTTCAATCTTTTCTTCTTCATTAGGCGGAAAATCAAAATCTTCATCACCCCCTTGTTTTTGAAAATTGTCTGTAAAAGTTTGAAATTTAGAATCGTCGTGGTAAGGTTTTAGTCTGTTGACATGAACAATAACGTGAGAACGTTTGCGCACTGCAATCTCGACGTTATTGTGAGGCTTCAAAGAAATGATTTTGTAAGGACCTTCGTACCTTGGCGCCAATTTTCGATTTTTATTCAAAAAATTTTCAATTTTTAGCCAAACCCATTGGTTTTTGTGGAAGTCATGTGGCTCCGCCTGGCGGTCATAAACTTCTCTGTTGAGTTCTTGCTGGTGAGATGAATTTTGCCAAGCGATTTGTCTAGCTTGTTGCAAAATTTGAAATTTTTCTGCTGCTGAGGTTTCTCCCAAGTATTTCTTTTGCCAGTCACCTTGGTTAAATGCCGGTTGTCTGGCCATTTGACCGAAGGTTAGAAAGTACGGAGAAGTTTGAATTGTTCTGTGGAACGACGTGTTGTACGAGAACATCAGCGGCGCCAAGTAGGCTTCCCAATCGAGTGTTGTTGTGTCGACAACATTTCTGAGATATTTTGCAATTGTCTTGTTTGCAACTTCTGCTTGAGAATTGCATTGAGGATGATAAGCCGAGGTTCTTCCATGCTTCATTTCCATCAATTTGAAGAGCTCGTCCGAGAGCTTATTGCAAAATTCTTTTCCTTGATCTGTGATCAATTCGACTGGGATTCCATATCGACAGATCCAATGTGCGAAAATGGCATCTGCGACAGTGTCGGCCTCTTTGTTTGGAATTGCAACTAATTCCACATATTTTGAGAATGCGTCGGTCATACACAAAATATACTTCTTGTTCTTTTCTGAGGTTGTGAGAGCTCCAAACAAATCTGCATGAATTCTTTGATTTGGTTCAGTACAAATCGGCAAAGAAGTTAACAGATCAGGCTTTGGATGAACGTCAGTTCGGTTTTCTTGACATTTTCCACATGATTTGATGAACTCTCCAATGTCTCTGTCCATCGAAGGCCACCAGTAGTTTTGTGTCACTCTGTACCTTGTTTTGGCTACACCTTCGTGTGCGCTGAAGAGTGTGCCGTGCCCATCTTTTAACACTCGGTTAACTTCGGTAGATGGCAGCACTACACAAACTCTGCTTGGCTCTCCTCTGTATTGGATTCTGACCCAGAGAAGATCGTCTTCGATGAAAAATCTGTTTGCCCAGTAATAATTCAAATATGATTTCGCTTTGGCATTATTGACTGGGACTCCGTTGAGCATCCACTTCTTGATGTCGGAGATCCATTCTTCGGCGTCTTGAGCCTTTTCCATTTGTCCATCTTCAATCTGAATTGAATCGACAACATTTCGGCTTAGATAATCTGCCGGCATTTCACTACCTTTTTGATAGATTATCTCGAAGTCGTAAGTGTTCATGGCTTCTTGCATTCTGTTCAAGGTCTTGGTGTGAATGGTGCCCAAGTTAACCAGAGGTTTGTGGTCCGTGTACAAGACAAAGTGTTTTCCTCGTAAATACACAGTGTAATGTTCCATGGCCCAAACTGAAGCTGACATTTCCAAGAGAAATGGAGCATAGTTTTTCTCGTGACATTTCAATTTCCGGCTAGCGTAGCTGATGACTTGAAATTCACCATCTGGTTTGACTTGAGCGAGGATGGCCCCGTACCCCCCGGGCTTCTTGGCGTCCCCTTGACAGGCATCTGTGATGAGAACGTAAGGAAGTTCCGGCTGAGGATAGTGGACCAATGGTTTAGAGATCAGAATCGTTCTGAGTTCTCTGAAAGCTTTGTCGGCCTCCGGCGGCATCGGGCCCGTCTTCCAGGGGCAGTCCTTCCGCGTTAAGGCGTTGAGAGGGGCAGTGATCTGAGCAAAGTTTCTGACGTGTCCTCTGAAGAAGTTACACAGTCCTAGAAACTGTCTGACTTCGTGAACGTCGTTGGGAGGCTGGGCGTCGGCCACGGCCTTGAGCTTGTCCGTGCCCGGAGTGATTCCTTGGGGTGTTAGCCTGAACCCCAAGTAGCTGACCTCCACTGCACCGAAGAAAGATTTTGGCAAGTTGATCTTTAAACCGTGTTTTCTCAGACGGATAAAGAGTTGTTCCAAAATCTCCAAATGTTTGTTGTGATCTTTGGTGTGCACCAGCAGATCGTCGATGTAGGCGAGGATGTTGGTGAGGTTATGAATGACGATCTCCATCAACCTCTGGAACGATCCGGGCGCCCCCAGCAGGCCCATCGGGGACGCGTTCCACTCGAACTGTCCCAAGCCTGGCAACGTGAAGGCGGTGTACTTCCGGCACTCTGGATTTAGCATCATCTGCCAGAATCCGGAGGTCAAGTCAATCGTTGAGAAGATTGAAGATCCCATTCTTCCAATCTCGTCAATGCATTCTTGGACATCTCGCATAGAGTACTTGTCCACGTGCGTGTTCTGGTTGATTGCCCGGAAGTCTTGAACGATTCGCATTCCTCCGTCTTTCTTGTTCACAACAAAAATGGGGCTGTTGAACTTGCTCCTAGAAGGTCTCACTACCCCCAGTTTCAACAACTCTTCAATGTGCTTCTGGACAGCCTCGCGTTGAGCTTCCGGAATTCTGAACTGCTTGATGTAGATCGGATCTTCACTCTTCAGTTCAATGTCGTGCATGGAAGTTGTGCATTTTCCCAAGTCGTACTTGCTGGAACTCACCACTTCATGATGTTTCAAAAGAAGATCAATATATCTCTGCCTAAATTCCTCAGGGACATTTAGCTTTGCATTGTCGAGAATGTATTTCTTCTTTTCTTCTGTGATCTTAGTTGGAGTTGGCAACGCTGTCTGTTCAATGTTCACAGTCATCTCGTTGACATTCAGTTCTCCAACTGTATCGGTTTCTTCGATTCTTTCAATGATTCCTAAGAAAGAATCCTTTTCAATTGTCATCACACTGTTCGTACAATTGAAGATTTCCATGGTTGCTTGACCCAGCCGATTGATTCGTACCAATGCTGGGCCGCCTTGAACGACGTAGTCCGGACTGCTGATGACGGCAACGGCCTCTCCAGCTTCGGCGACTCTGAATCCTCCTCGATTCGTGAGTACGTTCAAGGTTACCATTTTGTTGGTGGTCGGGTTGATAGTGATCTGCTCGGAACATTGCAATTTGGCGTGATGCCAGTTTGCGGTCGACTTGTCTGTCCAGTAAAGCTCGGCGGACGAGGGATCCAACCCCAGGCCATGTTTGGACAGAAAATCGATTCCAAGGATCATACCTTCATTCAGATTTGAGAACACGTGTACATTGTGTTCAAATTTTCTTCCGTCGATAGTGAAGGGTATTGGATAGATTCCTTCACTGACCAACTTGTTGCCGGACGCGGCTTTCACGTCCGATTTGCGCTGAAGTTTAGTTGGTCTGTTTCCGACTGGAAAGTACTTTCGAAAATAAGTGCTGGACATACAGCAAATGTCGGCCCCTGTGTCATAGAGAGCAGAAAGTTTGTGTCCATTGAGATAGACCGGTACATATGGTCTTTTTGGTTTAATAACTGAAGCCTTGATTTTGTTTATGGTACTGTTTATTAAATCTCGATATATATTGGACATGTCACAATTACTGCTTCTTGACGGAGCTCCGGGAGGGGCGTCCCCGGAACTCTTTAGAAGTTTAAACCTTCCGTGTTCTGGATGGAGTGGCACCCGTCACCCGAGGATTGCCTGAGATGTCCCAGCAGTTCGTCCTCCTTCGGCGTCGACTCCATTTCACGAACTCCTTTTCCTCCGAGAGGTTTACCATTCCGGTCAACCAGAGGTGCCCCGGCTGATTTTCTTTTCCGGCAGTCGGCTTGCATGTGACCCGGGGCGTTACAGTAACGACATTTCCAGTCTTCTTTGTTCTGCTGGTTCCCGTTCTTGTTGCCGTTGGTACTTCCAGATCGGACTCCTTGTCCGTTTTGTTTGTTTCCTCTGAAGTTGTTGAATCGGCGATAAGGTTGTTTTCCTTGACGAGCTCTGGTGTTGTTGATCTTACTGACGGTGTCTTCGTCCAGTTCCTGATCTTCTAGTTCTTCATCCTCCATGTCGGCCAATACTGCGATCCGGCCCTTGAGCTCGTTTTTGTTCTTCAGCAGTTTCTCCTGCTTGGCGGCTTCATCGATGGCCTCTCTCAAGGTCGTGATGGTTTTCTGCATTGTCAAAGTTCTCAGATTCTCTTTCAGTCCGGTGAGAAAGAGTGATCTGGCGGTGATGTCCGTTACCAACTTGAGAGTGGCTTGATGGATGTTTGCTTTTCCTCCGGCCGTGCAAGCGGCTCCTTCGGCATTGAGGGTGTCCGCAGCCGGTGCTGGGATAGCTTTGTATTGTTCGTAGACTGATTGGAGGCAGCGGCCTCCAAAGTTTACAGCGGATTCGTTTGAGCCTTGGATTAACTTGGCAATCTTGAAGGTGAAGGTTTCGACATCTACTTCGCCTTGATATTCTTTCAAGAAGTATTTCTTCACACTGTTCCAATCGACCTTTGATTCTCCATAGAAGTCCATGCCTTGCCAGATCACGGCTGCTGGTCCTCTGAGATAGTTGCCGAACATGTTGCACTTCTCGGCGTTGTCGGCCAGGCCCATGGCGTCGGCTGAGTTTTCGAATCTTCGAATCATTTCTTTGATATCCAAGGCATCTTCTTTGTCATCTCCATGAAAGAAGGGAATCTTCATTGCCATCTTGTTGGCTTCATTTTTAAGCTGTTGGTGTCTTTGGGCTGCGGCGTCCATCTTGTTTGCGCGGGAAAGACTTTTATTTCTTCAAAATAAACTCTTCAGTAATTTCTTCGACGACTAAGCTCTTTCTTAGGTCGACTTCTACTTCAATCTCTCTTTAGATTAAGTAGGATAGGAGCAAGATAAGATCTCAATATCCAATCTCCCCCTTGTTTTGAAAAAGTATGGTAGCGGTGGTTTCGTAGGTTTTCACAATTTGGTTTCGCTGATCACCATTATAGAAAAATGGAATAACACACAGTGTTGACGGTAATAACTTTATTTCTTAACT
>JBAXBU010000141.1:0-5182 GCA_037141835.1 Armatimonadota bacterium
CAATTCTTTGCCACGGTGACTTTTTGTAAAATCCGTCAGGTAGGTTGGATTCGGTGCCATCTTCGTTCGGCTCCATGCCATTGATCTTGACGAATCCACCCAAAGGGAAGGCTCGAATGTTGAACAGGGTTTCTTGCTCTTCTCCGGCTTCAGTGGTGTACTTCCTTCTCATCCACGTTTTGAGAATGGGGCGCCCCATTCCGATAGAGAATTCTGATACGCCCATGTTGAACTTACGTGCAAACAAATAATGACCGAGTTCATGCACAGCCACAAGGACCGAAAACATCAGTAAGAACACGACAACCGTCAACAAGCTCATCAACATAGATTAATTTCCTAAGGCTACAGCAACACTGATTCGCGCTTCGCGATCGGCATCCAATATTGATGTTAACGTCGCAGAGGACGTTGAATGTTCCAACATTGCCTTTTCTACTACGGACGGGATGTCTAAAAAGCCGCACTTTCCTTGCAAAAAGGCGGCGACAACGGCTTCGTTGGCGGCATTCATCACGGCAGGCATTGTGCCCCCGGCTTTCGCTGCTGCTCGTGCGAGACCCAGCGAAGGGAAGGCAATTTCATCCGGTTTTTCAAAAGTCAAATTTGGCGTGTCGGTCGGATCCCAGTTTTTGAGGTCATTGGGTTGTCGCTCGGGGTAAGTGAGAGCGTACAAAATCGGAAGTCTCATGTTGGGCCATCCAAGTTGCCCAAGGACTGAGCCATCGGTGAACTTGACCATCGAGTGGATCACGCTTTGAGGATGAACGACGACTTTAACTTGGTCCATTTCGACTTCGAAAAGCCATCTGGCTTCGATCATCTCAAGCCCTTTGTTCATGAGGGTTGCCGAATCAATCGTGATTTTGCCTCCCATGTTCCAAGTTGGGTGATTGAGCGCTTGCGCGACCGTAATTTCTTTAAGATCGTCTCGACTTCGACCTCGGAATGGACCCCCACTTGCGGTTAAGATAATTTCACTGACCTGATCCGGTCGGTAACCTTGAAGGCACTGAAAGATTGCGCTGTGTTCGCTATCAATCGGAGTCATGGTCACGTTATGCTCCTTTAGCAATGGCATGACTATTTCTCCGGCGGCAACCAATACTTCTTTGCTCGCAAGGGCAATGTGTTTTCCGGCTTTGATTGCTTCAAAAGTTGGAAGTAGCCCGATGACACCGGCAACCGAGACAACCACAATGTCTGCTCGTTCAAGGGTTGCGAGAGCGACCAACGCATTCATTCCATCGCGTTCAAAAAGCACCGTTTGATCAACTTTAAACTCGGCAGCTTGCTCCGACAATAGTTGCTCATTTCGGGCGGCGGCGAGACCAACAACCTGAAACTGGTCAGGAAACTGGCGAATAATGTCTAAAGTTTGCGTGCCGATGCTTCCGGTTGAGCCAAGGATCACGACGCGCTTCATCATCTCATTGTGACATTTATGTAAACTCTACGGGATGAATCCCCTTTTGGACAAATTGAATGAACTTGTAACCAGCGGCACCCCGGTTGGCTTTTGCCCTTGGCTCGATGGAGAATTCATGTTGTGGGGACGAATTCTCGAAGTTACAGAAACTACATATATCGTTCAGCAACTTGATGTTTATGGTCGCGACGAGGAAATTGAGACTTATCAGTTGGCCGAGACTCAGTATTTCGATGTTGATCCGGTTTACGCAGAGCGACTGATGCTGCTGAAGGAATTTTTTCCAACTTTTCCTGATGATGTTGACCCGGTTACTGATCCGGAAGAAGTTGCGGATATCTTTTCCAAGGCATTTAAGAGTGGGGAAGTGATCCGGATAGCGATCAATGGTGGCAACGAACAGGACGTAACCATCGGTCAGATTGGCTTTGGCTGGGCGGAAGTGACGTATTACAATGATGTGATGTCGCCGAAGGGGAGCCAGTGGGTGAAGATTGACCAGGTGGATGAGCTCTATTGGCGCGATAGCCGAAACGAAGCGGACGGTTTTTTGCTGAAGTTAGTGACCCCAGATTTCCAGCCGTGACGAAGGGTCAATGCGAAAATTCTTTTCTATTTTCTGAACTTGAACGACTGAAATCTGGCCGCACCTGCTGGCCACGAGGTTAAGTTCAAGAATCCACTCGGGCGGAATTTAAGATTAGCTCCAGCATTGAAAATGAAATAGGCTGCGACCCATCGGAACCAGCTTGGTCCGAAGAAGGCGAACACAAAGAAGAAAAATGTCCAGCCCAAGTAGCTTAGCAATGGTTTGCTGATGATTTTCGATGACTTGGCTTTGAGTTCTTCAATCGAAAGGGCCTGATCTTTGGCGCTGTTAACGTATATCCGGCTTAATGCCGCAGCGAAAACTCCAAGCAAAAGCCATGTGGCGCTAGAACCGAGAGAAAAGGCTTGAAGGGTGGCAATGTCAGCCGGCACATAGTGAGAAAGGAAAAACAACGCCATTGCGGAACCAATGCACAAGCCACCAATCCGGAGAAGGAGCGAAAGAACGAAACTTCGCTTGCTCTCTATTTGGACAACTTGTTCTTGCCCGGGCGGAAGAATGATTACTTCTTCTTGATAGCTTGTTGAGTGCGAGTAATCTTGGTCGCTTAAAATTATCCTATCATGCTTTGGCTTGTGTTGTTCCAAATGGTGTTCTCTCACATTATTCTATGCCGAAAGGTAATCTTAGGTTGCATTGAACCACACAGATTCTCGTTTTAAGTTGACAGATGTACAGGCCCGAGAATTGTGTGAGCAGTTCGGAACTCCACTTTATGTTCTTGATGAAAGGACAATTCGGGATCGATTTCGACAATATCACAACGCCTTAGACAGGGTTTATGGTCGGACTGAACTCAGTTATGCCTCAAAGGCAAACTCAACTTTGGCCGTGCTCAAGATTGCGAGTCAAGAAGGAGCAACGATTGACGTTGCGAGCGAAGGCGAACTTCGTGCCGCCATGAAGGCAGGCATTTCCGCCTCAAAGTGCCACATGCATGGGAACAATAAAAAGCGGGAGGAATTGCTCTTTGCTTTAAAACATGGCATTAGTCACATCGTTATTGATCACTTTGGCGAGATCGCGATGATCGCCGAATTGATCGAGGATCGTAGGTATGACCTTACCCAGTTGCCCTACCAAACGGACTATTTGCTGAGGCTTGCCCCAGGTGTCGACCCAAAGACCCATGCCAGGATTTCAACGGGGCAGTCCGACACTAAATTTGGGTTCAATATCGCGGACGGCTCGGCCGAGAAGGCGGTTCTTGACTGTCTCGAGCGGGGTATTTCGGTTGATGGAATCCATTGTCATGTTGGCTCTCAACTGATGGACGATGAGGCTCAGCATGCAGCCGGAGAATTTCTGGCTGAGTTTGCCGCTGAAATGAAGTCCAAGCACGGAGTCGTCATGAGCCGGATTATTATTGGTGGCGGGCTTGGCGCTCAATATCTGGACGATGACGAGCCATTGGCAATCCGCGAATACTGCGAGCGAGTTGTAGGTGGGATGACTCCAATTCTGGAGAAAGCGGGGCTAGAACCAATCATTGGCATGGAACCTGGACGTAGCATTGTTGCCGAAGCCGGAGTCACGTTATACACGGTGGGAGCGATCAAAACCGTCCCGATCGCGCTAGGGTCAACACGAACGTTTGTTGCGGTCGATGGAGGATTGAGCGATAATCCAAGACCTTCGATGTACGATGCCAAATACGCAGTTGTAACCGTTCAATCCGAAGCAAAATCTGAGAGTCAAATGACCGTAACCGTTTGCGGAAAACATTGCGAGACTGACAGCCTTTTTGTCGACGTTAAGGTTCCTTCAAATATTCAGGCTGGGGACTTGCTTCAAGTCTTCACAACTGGGGCGTATAACTCCACAATGGCGAACAATTACAATCGTTACCCACGACCTGGAACCGCGCTAATCCGTCACAATGGAACTTACGAATTAATTGTTCGACGAGATTCGTGGGAAGAGATGTTTGACAAAGAAACAGTGCCAGGTGATTTGTAATGTTTGAGAATTTTGATATTCTTCGGTTAGTCATCAGCATGGCAGTTTTCATTCCTGCTATCGCTCTTCATGAATTTTGTCACGCAAAATTTGCAGACTTAGCGGGCGACATGACACCGAGGTCTCAAGGGCGAGTTACCCTCAATCCACTTGCTCACTTAGATCCGCTGGGAACGATCATGATGGCACTTTCGAGCCTAACCGGCTTTGGAATCGGTTGGGGAAAGCCAGTGATGGTCAATGTCGGCAAAATGAAAAACCCACGCTGGGATCACTTTGTTTCGGTCGTCATGGGGCCGGTTTCAAACCTGTGCATCGCCCTTGTCTGCGCGATTCTTATCAAGAGCGGAATAGTCAGCGCCCAATCGTTGCGAGATGTTTTGGCAAATGGAGGGTCAATAGATACTCATGTGGCATTTTCTAGTCTAGGACACTTTTTTGCGGCCTATGTAGTAATGTCTTTGATCGTCAACCTTGGTCTCTTCTTTTTTAATCTTATTCCCATTGGACCACTCGACGGGCACTGGTTAGTTGGGGCAATGCTGCCGCCAATTCAGCGAAACCAATGGTACAAATTTTGCCACGGTCCCGGAATGCTCATATTTTTAGCTTTAATTTTTATAAAAACCGACAACTTCAATCCAATTGGTGACTACATGGGTTACACCATTGGTCACGCCTTGAATTTCATGTTAGGAGGTGGAATTTAGTCTGATGAGCGAAAATAAACGAATTCTTAGTGGCATGAGGCCGACGAACCCGCGGCTTCATATTGGTAACTACGAAGGTGCCTTGCGCAACTGGGTCGATCTCCAAAACCAAGGGTATGAGATGTTCTGCATGGTTGCCGATTGGCACGCACTGACGACCATGTCGGATGATACTCACCAGATCGGACAGAACTCGCTAGAGATTACGAAAGACTATATCGCGGCTGGTCTCGACCCGGATAAGTCGGCAATCTTTGTTCAGAGCCACGTCAAAGAGCATGCCGAACTTCACGTATTGTTTAGCATGATGACCCCGCTAGGTTGGTTAGAGCGAACTCCAACCTACAAAGAGAAGCGTGACGAAATGGATGGAGCCGAAAGGGAACCATACGGTCTGCTTGGCTATCCGGTTTTGCAAACGTCGGATATTTTGCTTTACCGCCCTTACGGAGTTCCAGTGGGACGCGATCAAGC
>JBAXBU010000142.1:0-5105 GCA_037141835.1 Armatimonadota bacterium
AGATCGCAATTGAATGCCTCAGATTTGAAAAGATACAATCGTGGGGAACTGACTTCCTATGTAAGAACGTTGAACTGTTTGACGCTAGTCTTAATGGGTGACCAAACTGAAGATCAACTCCGAATTTTGTCAAGTCAAATGTCTGAGTAAGGCAATCGGTCGAAAGGACGAAATCCGTCTATAATTAACTTGTGGGAACCGCACGACAAACGCTAAGGAAGTCGCGAACTCGCCCAGCGAGCTCACCAATGGTCAAATTTCTGAAAAGAAGTGTTGCCGTTGGACTTGGTTTGACATGCACCGGTGTTATTGCTGGCATGGTTTTCATGTTCAACAGTGTTAAAGCCGTTGAGCCGCTGGTTGACAACATCTCGGAGTACCTCAAGGACTACAATTCCAAACCTTCAATCATTTACAGTTCAAACCATAAAAAGCTGTACGAGGTCTATCCAATTTATAGCGAGACCGTAAGTGTCTCAAGCCTTCCAAAACATGTCATTCGTGCTGTTCTCGCCGCCGAAGACAAGCGCTTTTATGAACATCCCGGTGTTGACTACATGGGTATTGGAAGAGTCGCAAAGAAGTTTTTTACGGGAAGTGACAACACGGGCGGCGGTAGCACCATTACCATGCAGCTTGCCAAAAAGCTCTTTTCCGCAAGCGAGCGAACTGGTAAGCGAAAAATTCAAGACATATCGATCGCTATCCAACTTGAAAAGCGATACACCAAAGATCAAATTCTTGAGCTATACCTAAACCAAATTTACTACGGTGAGCAAGCTTATGGCCTCAATGCTGCCGCAGAAATTTATTATGGTAAGAAAGCAGAGGACCTTGATCTTGCCGAAGCGGCAACAATTGCCCGTTGTATCCGAACTCCAAGTAAGGAAAATCCCGTCAAGAACTATCAGCTTGCCGATGCTAACAAGAACACTGTATTAGCCACTATGAAGGAGGAGGGGTGGATCACTGAGACTGAATTTGAGAAAGCAAAAGAGGAAAAACCAAAAGTAAAAGGGCTTTCGCAACAAAAACTCTCGAAAATGCATGGAGCTCCGTACTATGTAGCGGCGGTTAAGCGAGACCTCGAGAAAATGGGGATCAACATATCTGAGGGTGGATATAGCATCACGACGACCCTTGACACCGAGCTTCAAGAACAAGCTGAAGAAGCAGTAGATCGTGAAATTCGATACGAAGGAGGCTCAGGTCCAAATGTTGGGGCGTTCATTTGCATGGATAGTCAGGGGCGCATTTTGGCTGACGTTGGCGGAAGAAACTATGCAAAGAATCAACTGAGCTATACAACGCAGAGCAAGCTCCAGCCAGGTTCAAGCTTTAAGTCATTTATTTACTCAGAGGCACTCAAAGAGAACTTGATTGGTGCGGAATCTGAGATTTCCAATGAAATTTACAAGTGGGGAACCGGAAGAACAACATATAGTCCGAAGAATCATGGAAAATATGGGGGAACCGTCAGCCTCTGGGATGCATTCATTCATTCTATTAACGTCCCGGCAGTCAGAACTTTTGACAAGATGGGTTTTAGAACCGCAGTCGATCACATTACTGAAGATTTTGGATTCAAGTCAGAGATCAAGCCATTTCCTGCTACTGCACTTGGAGCCAGCGAAGTAAAAATGCAAGAGATGCTGGAGGCCTACTCAGTCTTCATGCTCGACGGTAAGCGAGTTCGCCCATATCGTATCAAAGAAATCTCTGGACCGGACGGATCGTTGGTTTATCAAGGGAAAATGGATTTTGTTTCGACTCGAATTGGCCCTGACGTTTGCCAGACAATGGACAATTTGATGAGGGGAGTCGTTACAAGTGGAACAGGGCGAAATGCTAGCGGGTGCCCGGACGCACATGGTAAGACCGGAACGACAAACAATGGTAAGAGTGGTTGGTTCTGTGGGTATGCAAAAGGCATCGTCGGAATTGCCTGGGCCGGTCGCGAAGAATATAACAAAAAGCGAAACAAATGGTATCTACAGCCACTCAGTGAATATGGAAATGACGTAGCCGCCCCATTTTGGGCAAGCGCGATGATATCCGCTACCCAAAAGTTTGGAAGTGATGTGCGAGGAGACTTAAGCGTTACAGCAGACGATGATGGTTCAAAGCGTCGATCAAAGAAAGTTGACCCTGACGAATCGAATAACGAAGAAATTCCAATTCCTGACGACATTAATTCCGCATCAAACGGTGAGCACAATAAGACTGAGAAGACACCTGCAACCATTGATCAGGATCCTTTGAAAGGTGGCGATGGAGCAACGGATCCGACAAAAGACCCTGCGTCCGATCCATCTGGTAAGCCTGAAACGCCATCAACTGAACCCAAGAAACCGAAGGATGACAAGCCCAAAAAACCGCTTAAGACAGTTGAATCAGAAATGATAGAAGCGGAAGTTTGTGCCGACTCCGGTCTGATGGCAACTCGATATTGTCCAGAAACAATTAACAAAAAATTCCCGAAAGGAAAAAAGCCTAAGCGGCGTTGTACGGTACATAAAGCACCAGATGAAAGCGGTGGCGGGTAATTGAGCGTCCTTCACGCTCCTCGACGTCCCGAAGTAGATCGACGGCTCTACTGGTTCCCACTGCTGATTATCCCATTGCTGATCGTATTGTCATTGAGGCTCTGGTATGTGCAAATTGTCGAAGCGCCAATACTTGTTGAGGCAGCTTCAAAATCAGGAAAGTCAGTAGTTCCGAAACTTGCTCCTCGCGGAACGATCTATGACCGAAAGGGAAACATTATTGCCGGTGTTGAAGGAAGGATCGTCGTTACGGTAAAGCCATCTGAAGCAAAGAAGCACCCAGAAACAATTGACAAATTAGCTGAACTTTTGCAGATTCCTAAAGAAGATATTCTTGATCGAATTAAAAAAGAAGAATGGCGAAATCGGCCTGCGCCAATAAAAGTAGGTGTTTCCGTTGAAGTTGCGACCCAGATTGCCGAATCTTCAGACCTTCCCGGTGTTGAAATTGATGAAATTCCGATGAGGAAGTATCACGATACAAAAAATTATTCGCACCTCTTAGGCTACGTCTGGACTCCAAATGATGGCGATGAGAAGATGCTTAAAGCGAAGGGCATCGAAGCCGCGGATTACGTTGGTAAGGATGGGTTAGAGAAGTTTTACGAGCGGGACCTAATGGGAACGCCTGGCAAGGACATAACCGAAGGATCAAAAAAGACCAAATTCGAAACGGAAGAGCCTGCAATCGAAGGCAAGAAACTTATTCTTTCGGTGGATGCCTCTCTTCAGGAGTTTGCCCAAAGGCGTTTAGCAGCAACTGGTTATAAAGGTGCCATTGTTGCAATTGATCCTCGAAATGGAGAAATACTTGCTCTCGTCTCTAATCCCTCGTACGATACGAGTATTTACGATGGCGGAATCAGCACCGAAGACTATCGAAAGCTGATGGACAATCCTCAGAAGCCAGCGATTAACCGAACGGTTTCTGAGCAGTATGCCCCTGGCTCAACTTTCAAACTTCTCACTTCGATTGGGGCGTATCGCGCTGGTGTCCTCAATTCAGGAACGACGGAATATTGCGATGGATCCTATCACTACTCAAGTAAGGCCAGGATGAAGTGCTTGGGTACTCACGGTACGATTGGCTACACCGAGGCACTCACTCGGTCGTGCAACGCTTACTTTGCGACGTTAGCGGCAAAGGCAGGACGGGATGAGATGATGCGTGCAGCGATTGACTGCGGTTTTGGCGAAAAGACAGGCGTTGATCTCTTTGGTGAAGTACCGGGAATCATTCCCACTGAATCTTGGCTTACTAAACACAATCAGATATTCCAGCCTGGAAACCTCGCTCAAATGGGAGTCGGTCAAGGATTCACGGCGGTTACTCCTTTGCAAATGGCAAATCTTGCTGCCTTAGTTGCCAATAGGGGCGTCCAATACCGTCCGCATTCGTTACATGCAATGCGCGACCCCCTAACCCAGAAAAACATCTACATCCAGCCAGAAGTCATTCACACCGTTAAAGCAGACGATTGGTTCTGGGACATGATGCAAAATGCACTTTGTAACGTCATCGAAAACGGAACCGCTAAAACAGCGAAGATAGCCGGAATACGATGGGGTGGAAAGACTGGAAGTGCTGAACACGGCGCTAGCATAGAGGGAAGAACTCATGGCTGGTTCGTTGGCTTTGCACCAAAAGATAAGCCACGAATTGCCATTTGCGTCCTAGCTGAAGGTGTAGGGCACGGTGGCGATCACGCTGCGCCAATTGCTGGTGATGTCGTCAGGCACTATTTGTTGAGCCCAGCCAAAGCTCTAGCAAATTTAGTTGCTTCAGTGGGTAAATCAAAGCCAAGCGTACGCGGCGCTAATCGCTGAAGTTTCTCGAGATCAGTGCAAGCGTCAATGGCCATCTTATAGTTCTCTTCAAGAGTTTTCCGGCTTTCACCGCCAAAGCTCCCATCGGGAGAAACTGCTAGGTTTCGTAAAATGACCGGTCCAGTCGTGTCCCGATATTGGGCAAATCCCTTTATCGCCTCTTCAAGTAATTTGCTTTTTTCTTGGTTGTTTGTGGAAAGCTTAACGAGAAACAATCGTGCAACATAGCTTTGTGTTGGAACAAACTCCGGTTGGCTTCGAACCGTAAAGTAAGTCGACTTTTCAGCGTCAATGAGCTGATTTGCCTTCTTTACAACCAGTTCATTGTTCTCGGTTTCAAATGCCTGCTGTAAATACTTCAGCAAGGCAGGTGCATTATTAGGATCCCGCTCCAGTGCCTTGTTAAGGGCATTGTAACTCTCGTTAAGCATTTTTTTACCAAAGTAATAATTCGATAGAGCCCTGTACGTTTTTGGCGAGGGGTGAAGCTTCGTGGCATTAACGAGATCGTCCTCCCTTTGAGTTGCCAGTGCGCGTAATGCATACGCCTGCCCGTCAATGAAATTGACGGAAAGTGCCGAATTTGCACTTGAGATACTGGCTGCAAAATCTCTGCTTTCAAGAGCTCCCCGACCCAAAGCTCGATAGAGCTCGGACAAACCAACCGACAAACAGACCGGTATGAGCAAAATGGCAGTGGCTCCAAACGCAATTTTAGGAAGGGCAAAAATG
>JBAXBU010000143.1:0-5081 GCA_037141835.1 Armatimonadota bacterium
TGGCTTTGGTGGCGGCAGCGGGATGCCGCAAGGTATGGATCTCTCAGCCCTTATGGGAGGAATGCAACAACCATCAGTTCTCAAGATTTATCCGATTAAATTCGCAAACGCAACGTCCGTAGCCCGAGTGGTCAATGAAGCCTTTGCCAGTGCCGGAGGCCAGTCTACAAATCCGTTTGCCGCAATGTTTGGCGGTGGAAATACGGGAAGAGGTGGATTTGGTCAGAGAGGCGGAGGCGGAGGCGGATTTGGTCAAAGAGGCGGGGGAGCAACATTTTCGTTTGGTGGTGGTAGTCCATTTGGCGGAGGAAGTAGCCAAGGTGCAACAGTAAGAGCGTCGTCTGACGATTATTCTAACTCGGTTATTGTCAACGCACCGGATAAGGAGCAAAAAGAAGTCGAAAGAGTCATCAAGACGATCGACAAGGAAACCGATCAGCCGCAGCGCACTAAGGTTTACAAACTAACTTATGCAACCGCTGCAGAAGTTGCTCCAACAATTCAAAATGTTTTGACTAACAATGCACCGAGAGGAAAGGGTGGCGCAACCAACGCTGGTTCAAACCCTCAGGATCGATTCAATCAAGCACTTCGATTTGGATCTACTCAGGCATCCTTTGGAACGGTTGCCGCTGATTCGCGAACTAACTCACTTGTTGTAACTGCCACTGATGAGAGCCAATTGATCGTGGACACGGTCATGAAAGATCTCGATAAGCCGATTACATTTGCAAATACAACGTTTGTTTTCCCGTTAAACAACGCGAAGGCCGACGATGTCGCGACCTTGCTCAAATCAGCATTTGGAAATCGCCAAGGAGCCGGAAACACAGGGGCAGGTAGGAACAATACGAACGGTGGTCAACAACAACGACAACAAGTCCAAAACCAAGGCGGTGGACAACGTTTGGGTGGTTCTATTGATCCGAACGATCCAAATAATATGCTCCTCCAGATGCAAGATCAAAACGCGACTGATGGCGACTTGCTAACCAACATCTACGCCCAAGGCGGTGGATTCGGTCAATTTGGTGGCGGTGGTCAGCAACGACTTGGAGGACAAGGAGCCCAGAACAATACGACTCAAGTTGGACGTGATGCAAATGGACAGCTAACTCCAGTTCGAGATTTGACTGGTCAAGTTACCGTCATCGCTGATCCTAACACAAACTCGATTATTGTTGTCGCGAATCCAGATTATGCCGAGCTTGTAAAGAGCATTCTGAGTCAACTCGACAAGATTCCTGAGCAGGTCATGATCGAAACAATCATCGTTGAGGCGAACCTCGATAACAGTGAAAAGCTAGGAATTGAATGGAATTACCTTGACAAGGGTGCCCTTGGAGTATCAGGCCAAAATGGTAATGCAGGAACCGGATTCGGTCTTGCTGGTGCATCACCGGCTCTTCAAGGATTCAAATACACAATTGGTGGAAAGAACTTGACTGCATTCATGAATGCAATTCAAACCGACACCAAATTCAGCATTCTGTCAACGCCAAGAATCTTTACTTCAAACAACGTTCAAGGCGAAATAAACATCAGCCAAAGCATCCCTTACATCACAAGTAGCCGGACTGACACCAACGGTGTTTTGACCACCAACTACCAATTTGTTGACGTAGGTATCGTTTTGACCGTGACTCCTCGCATTACGGCAAATGGGTATGTAACGATGGATATCACTCAAACCGCTAACGACTTGCAAGGATACACTTCCTTTAATGCTCCAATTGTGAACAAACGAGAGGCAAGCACAATCGTTAACGTGAAGAGCGGCGAAACCATCATCCTTGGTGGAATCATTCGTTCAACTGTCTCAGCAACAACGAACAAAGTCCCGGTCCTTGGAGACATTCCGATACTTGGCAACCTATTCAAGAGCTCTTCAAAGGTAAAGAACAAGACTGAATTGATGATCCTTTTGAGACCGCGAGTAGTAAAGGATGAGGATGAAGCGCGTAAACTGCGGCTTGACGAAACAAAGGTCCTTTCAAAGGAAACTCGAGACCAGCTTGGTAACGTAATTCCACCTGAAAGTACGAAAGTAGAAATTAAAGATAAGAAGAACGGAGGAAATTAATATGAAGAAATTACTATTTGGAATTGCAGTCCTTGCGATTGCCGTGATGTCTCAAGCCCAACGTGGCGGATTTGGAATGATGCAAGGCGGCGGTGCTGCTTCTGCAGCCATGCTTTTGGCTCGTGAAGACGTTCAAGCCGAATTAGCCCTAACTGATGATCAAAAGGACAAAATAACGGCGATTACGGATCCACAACAAATGTTTCCAAAAATGCAAAAGTACATGTCCGACGCAGGAATGTCTTTTGAAGACATGAGAACCGACGAAGGTCGAAAGAAGATGGGACCTTTGATGGAAAAGATGCAAGCCGATTTGAAAAAGGAAATCGATGCAGTCTTAACTCCCGCCCAATCAAAGAGGCTCGGAGAAATCGTCATCCAAGAAAGCAAGTTCTCCGCAGTTTTCCAAAAGGACATTGCAAAGGCTCTCTCAATCACTGAAGACCAAGATGCGAAGCTAAAGGCACTTCAAAAAGCACAACAAGATGCTCAACGAGGACTTGGAACTCAAATGAGAAACCAAGAGATTACGATGGAAGAACTTCAAGCAAAGATGAAGAAGAACACTGAAATCCTCAACACTGAAATTGCCAAGATCCTCACCGACGGTCAAAAGGCTAAGCTCAAAGAAATGGGCGGCAAGACTTTTGTGAAGAAAGACGACGGAATTTAAGTTCACAAAATAAACCAAAGAAGCCCAAGTCAATGACTTGGGCTTCTTTGGTTTTTGGCGCAATATTTTTCCGGTTATAAGCTTGAGCTTATGTTGACAAAAGTTCGATTTAAGGGTTTTGAAGCCATAAAGGCAACGCCTTCGCTAAAATCAATTCCGGGAATGTCGGTCGGTCCTCCTTCACAGCAAGCCTCGATGATTCCGCAGAATTCGCACCTCATGTGCGACCTCTCCGGTCGAGTTGGCATCCCACATTTGGGACATCGATAATCGCAGTTGTTTGCGCTACCCATACTCTCTTTGACGACTGAAACATGAAAATGTTGCTTTAAGATTGCGTGAAGAGTCCGTGGTCGTAATCGTTAATAATATTCTATGTCTCCAGTTTCCATTCGTCTCGCAACAATTGAAGACGCCGATGCTATCAACAGCATCTATAACCACTATGTTTTGACGAGCTTATGCACCTTTCATTTGGAGCCAGTGACCGACGAAGAGAGGATGGAATGGATCAAGCAACACAGTGGAAAATATCTCGCAACCGTGGCCGAATCGAATGAGAAAGTTATTGGTTGGGCTTCCCTCTCCAACCATCGCCCCCAGCCCGCATACGACGGCACAGTGGAGAGTTCAGTATATATTCACCAGGACTTTCATCGTCGTGGTCTGGGCAAGCAGCTCATGATAGATTTAGTTCAAAGAGCAAAGAATTGTGGATTTCATACTATTGTTGCCGGTGCTGAAGCCTCACAAGAAGCAAGTATTCGTCTTCATGAAGATTTGGGATTTGTCCAAGTTGCTCGATTTAAGGATGTTGGATTTAAATTCGACACATGGTGCGACACGATCTTCATGCAGCTAATGTTATGACTTACTTTTTGGGTTGTTCCTTTTCTTTCACTTTGTCCATAACCGTCGTCAGAGTCGCATAGCCAAGCGAAATTGTTAGAATTAGAACGGCGAACGGTAACGCCGCAACAAGGGCAGCCTGCAAGGCGGTCATCTTTGGATCCCTCGGCTTCATGACAATGCCGACAAGCAGCATCAGTGGAATGTAGAGGGCACAAAATAGCCCTAAAAATGTCTTAAGAAACTTCAATTTTCTCCTTTCCTAACTTCCCTTTCAAATAACCGATTACCATTGCGATGTCAGTGGGTCGCACTCCGGGAATGCGCGATGCTTGACCAATAGTTGTTGGCCGGATGCGACTGAGCTTTTCTTTGCTTTCGTAACTGAGACCAGCCATTGATTCGTAGTCCCAGTCTGCGGGAATTTTGAGATCATCCAATTTGGTTGCATTATCTACTAAGCGTTGTTGTTGAACGATATAGCCGGAATACATTGCCTTCAGCGCGATTTGTTCTCGAGCGTCGCCATTATTGGGCAAGTCCAATTGCACCCCGATCTTCGTCGCGACCTGCTCAATGATGTCGAGAGAAATGTCTGGCCTTCGCATCATATCGAACAGAGAAGTGCGATTCTTTGACGGTTGAATACCAAACGATTCGAGATCGGCATCGTGAACTGGTGAAACAAATGAGTTTTCGAGAGAGGTGAGACCCCGATTGATAGAATCTTGCTTTGCTTCGTATCTCTCCCATCGGTCGTCTTTCACCAAACCAACTGCTCGACCCATTGGGGTCAGTCTTTCATCTGCATTGTCATGCCGTAACAGCAATCGATGCTCGGCACGGGCGGTTAACATTCGGTAAGGATCCTCGACGCCCTTGGTCGTGAGATCATCAACCATGACGCCAATGAACGAGTTGGTGCGAGGGAACGATACAGGTTCATCTTCGCGCGCAAATTGGGCGGCATTGATTCCCGCTACGATTCCTTGCCCCGCTGCTTCTTCGTAGCCGCTGGTGCCATTTAGCTGTCCAGCCAAGAACATTCCGGGGACGAACTTCGACATGAGCTCGGGAGTGAGTTGAAGTGGATCCGCCATGTCATACTCGACCGCATAGCCGGGCCTCAGCAATTCCACGTTCTCCAATCCAACAACGGTCTTGAGGAGTTCTAGTTGCACCGTGGCGGGCAACGAGGTCGAAACGCCTTGAACGTAAACTTCTTGTCCAGTCCAAGTTTCTTGCTCAAGGAAAATTGGGTGAGAGTCTTTTTCCCAAAACTTGACAATCTTGTCTTCGATGCTGGGGCAATACCTCGGACCGACACCTTGGATTTGGCCCGAGTACATCGCTGACTCGTCCAGGTGAGCGTTGATGACGTCGTGGGTTCGTTGATTGGTGTGGGTTTGCCAGCAAGGAAGAAGGTCATGGAGCGGCCGGAAATTGTCGTGGAGGAAGGACATCGGTCCAGCTTTA
>JBAXBU010000144.1:0-4935 GCA_037141835.1 Armatimonadota bacterium
CCACCCGAGTTCCAGGTTGCCGCGCCAACATCGTTCATCGTCAATGTTGAAATGTTAAGATCACCGCGCCGCCAGCCATCGTTGTTGGTGTCGAAGTGATAGGAGAGGAGATCGGCATGGGCTAGGGATGTCCCCACGAAAAGGATTGATAAGCCTAAAAAGCAACGCATGCTCTTATTGTATCGCAGTACTAACTGCGAATTTCAGAGTTCTTAACCTCAAGTACACCCAATCAAATCAAGAGAACCTTTGAGAATCTGGTACCATTTTAGGTTGAAACGATGAAAATTTATACTTCCGAGAGCGTTAGCATAGGACACCCGGACAAAGTCGCTGACCAAATCTCGGACGCACTTTTGGATGAATTCCTAAAGCAAGACCCCCGTTCCAGGGTTGCAGTTGAAACCATGCTGGCCCACGGCGTTGCTGTCGTTTCTGGTGAAGTCACCACGAATGCCTATGTCAACGTTCAAGACGTTGTCCGTGAGACGATTAAGTCGATCGGTTACACCAATACCGCAGTCGGGTTTGACGGTGACAGTTGCGGAGTATTGGTCGCAATTCAAGGTCAATCCAACGATATCGCAATGGGAGTCGATTCCGGAGGAGCAGGTGACCAGGGCATGATGTTTGGATATGCCACCAATGAGACCAAGAATTTGATGCCCTTACCGATTGCAATTGCTCACGCGATCATGAAGAAGGCGGTTGACGCTCGGAACGCGCTTCCAGGTATTGGGCTTCGTCCTGATGCCAAGAGCCAAGTCTCAGTAATCTACGACAACAACGGTGTTCCAAAGACGATTGACACTGTAGTTGTTTCCCACCAGCACGATGATTTTGGTCCCGACGGCAAACAGATTCCTCAAGAAGAAATTCGCCGCCGCGTGATGGAGCACATCATTGAGCCAGTACTTGCTGAGTACAGCGAATTCCGCAACTCCGACATCACTTATCACATCAATCCAACGGGTCGATTTGTGACCGGGGGCCCTGCAGGAGACACCGGACTCACAGGACGAAAGATCATTGTTGACACCTACGGCGGCATGGCACCTCACGGCGGTGGCGCATTTAGCGGCAAGGATCCAACCAAAGTTGATCGATCAGCAGCGTACGTTGCTCGATACTTAGCTAAGAACATTGTCACGGCCGGGTTGGCAGGTCGATGCGTTGTTCAACTTGCATACGCAATCGGTGTAGCTCAGCCAGTAGCAATTAATGTCGAGACATTTGGAACTGAAACCATTGATCCGGACATGATAGTAGCACGCGTGAAGGATAACTTTGACCTGTCTCCAGCAGGGATTATTAAGGAATTGAACCTTCTCAGCACGAGCTACTTACCAACAGCAAAAAATGGCCACTTTGGTAATTCGGCGTTTCCGTGGGAATCCACCTCAGTGTCCAATTCACTCAAGTAAGACTAAGAAGTAAGGTAATGGCTCTATCGAGAATTACCTTACTTTTTAGTTTTGTCGGCAACCCGAGAGTATGAAAGTTTTGACCCACTATTGGACAACTTGATCTTTCCGTCGGACATTTCCCAATCGTATTTTAGGGGTCCAGAACCTTTAATCTCCGTAAAATAGAACGTCTTGTCTTTCACGCCCCACTTTGTGGAAGTCTTCTGATCAAAGCTTTGGGGAGCTCCTTTTGTTACGTCCGCACCTAGCGTGATTTTTGACGTAAATTCACCGGTACCGTCAGGATTAAGCTGGACGGTTTGCTTTCCTTTCGCTTCTTGCCAATTCCCAACTAACTCAGCGGGATGGTCCAATTCCGCAGGTACCGACACCGCTGGTAAAGCAGTCAATTCTTCCTCTTTCTCGCCAGGTTGGCAACCCAATAAAAATTGAGTTGCCACGGCACTAGCAAAGAAATAACCAAATCGTGATTTCGCACCCATTTGGTTACTTCTTTTGACCAGGAGGAGCTCCTGCCTGACCCATCGATTTCTCGCGCATCGCACGAATCTGTTCTCTGCGCTCAGGTGGGGCATTGTTGATTGCATCATCAGCCGCAGTGTTTGACATTGCAACACCGGTTGAATCTGTTGGGCCGGGGGTGTCGCCACCCCCAGAACCACAGCCAACCATTGCAAGAACAATTGCCAAGGTTAGAACAATCCTCATCCTATTTATTTAAGTCCCGAGAATTGAGCACAGAAGTTGCCTGGATCAAATGTCCAAGTATCTCCTGGGTAAAGACCATCAACGTACATCATAGTGCACCAGTTAAACGTCTCAGCTCTTTGGAAGTGGGCATGTCCGTCGGCGTAGCCTACGTTAGCACCCTCAGCAAATCGGAAACGAGGCATTGCCCAGTTTGGCCAAGCCGTATTGTCCTTGTTGTAGCATCGGAAGCCTGCATTATTACCAAAAACTGCAGGTGGCCAACCTGCGTTGCCACAGGTCTTCGTACCTGGATCATATTTAGCTGATTCTCCGCCCCACCACCACCACGACGAATCCATATTGCTACCTGGAGAACCAGCGGTTCCCCAGGTTGGGTTAACACCAGTTGTTGTGGTGATCAACTTGAACGTAAGGTTATTAATCTGGGTTTGCGATACGGATCCGTTTCCGGCCGAGGTACAAGTTCGAGTGCCCCAGTCCATATTGCAAGATGGCATGATCTGGTCGTGAACAGCATAACCTCTGTCGTATGGCGTTCCTGGAGTTTGGAAAATTCCACCAATGACATCATATTGGCTTGCAGTACCGTTCTTGAGATAAGGCAAGATTGCCTTTGCCCAGTTGACGTCTGATTTCCATGCGCCAGTGTTGGTTGTTTCGATGTATAGGTTTCGGCAGTAGTAGTCATCGTTATCCGACGCATACATAATGTGACCGAGTGCAAGTTGCTTTTGGTTGCTGACGTCAGCAGCCTTCTTAGCAGCTTGCTTTGCTTGTGCAAAAACTGGGAAAAGGATCGCCGCAAGAATTGCGATGATCGCGATGACGACCAATAGTTCGATTAGAGTGAAACCTCTGCGTTTCATGATTATTTCTTTATATTCCTAAATGACGAGGTGGATTGACGAATATCAAATCCACAGGGGATGACGAGATGTTTATTTTCAACTGGTAAATCGTTTATTTGTGCGATCAGCAAATCCACGGCTGCCGAGCCAATTCGCTTCAATGGCTGGCTAATCGAAGTCAACTTCGGGGTTAAGCCTTCGCAATATTCGGTCGAGTCAATGCCGACAACCGACAATTCATCTGGAACAATAATGCCGGCCTCTGCCGCTACTTTGAGAACATCAGCCGCTAATGTTTCACTGGAAGCAATGACGGCAGTGCAACTCGTCTCACGGAGTTGGTTACGCAGACCACTGAGGTCAACTTGTGCATAAATGATGCTTCCCTCTGAAAATGGAAGCCCTCTATCTTTCAGAATCTGCTCAAAAATCTTTGCTCGCTCAAGTGCTTCAGAGAAGGTTTCCCGCTGTTCCAGAACGAAGCCAATGTTCTCGTGACCCAATTCTACGAAGTGGTCAATTGCGAGTGAAAGTCCGCCGTAGTTATCGCAGATAACCGAAGAGACTTTGCCGTCAAAGTCTTTTTCCGAGGCGTGAATAACCACGAGTGGCGAAATACAGTTTTGAATTAACTCGGTGTTTCGACCCGTGAGGTCCGTACTGTACCAAATCAGCCCATCGAAGCGACCATCGGAAACAGCTTGCCCCGGGTTATCGCCCATTAAGGCAGGACAAAAAGTAACACTGTAGCCATAGTGAAACGCGCGGTCAATAATTCCATCAACCAGACATGCGAAGTATCTACTACCTTCGGAAAGCCTTTGTCGGTCAAATCCAACACCGTGAAGAATGCCAATCATCAAGGTCTGCTGATCGCGGAAATTTCGAGCGGTTACATTCACCCGATACTTCATTTCCTTGGCAATGCTTCGGACTCTCTCGGCAGTTGCAGCGCTTACTCTTACGGTTGAAGCTTTGTTATGGAGGACACGCGAAACGACCGTGGGGGTAACCCCAGCTCTTGCCGCAACATCGCGCATTGTAACTGCCATAATTTTCTAAACCGCCTTTGGTTTACCGATATATCATTTTTGGATTGCTTTTATAGAGGTCCCAATTCGAGTTTCCAAGTGCCTTGGTATATCGGTGTATCAAGGATTATACAAAGAATTCTTAGAAATATGAATCTTTTTTTGATTTTCCCAAATTTTTCTTCGGGTCAGGTTCAAAAGCTCTTCCTGCTACACTGGTTCCACATGAAATCACTCTCAATAGTATGTTTTTGTGCGGGGATTATGGCCTTTGGCACTGCGATGGCTCAAGAAAACCCTCAATCGACGGATATATTTGGAATTGGACTTGGAAACCGGAGTCGATGGGCGGTTTTTTATGGCAAAAGAGTGAACAGTTTCGGAGTCCAAGTTGGGGTCTACAACAACATTGATCTTGACCGCAATCGCCTCAGCAGTGGATTTCCACCAAACGACACCCTTTACTTTGGTGGCTTCCGCACTAACCCAGGAGTAGGCTCGGACTTGCTGTATTTCCCTGGCTCTAAGGAGCAAAGCGTGTACGGAGGTCTCGGTATGTATTACGAAGGAATCACGCAAGTGGGTAGGTCTCCGTCCAGCGGGCTTCTTTATGACATTGGAACGAAATACGTTTTAAAGGCTGGGTATTCACTTGGGCTCCATGCCTCGGTAAGCCATTACAGCGACTTCGGTTTGGGTTACCACAACTTGCTCGGTTGGAATATTTCGTTTACGATGCGAAAGTAGGTTAGATACCATTCCTGGTAAAAATGCGGTAGCAATAGACTGCTCTTTCATCGGAAAATGAACCGTCCCTCGAGATATTCGGGGGTCGTGAGACCATTTAGGGCGCGTGCAGGAGACTTCCTTTGCCGCGCTCATTTTTTTGCCGGATACAATAGTGTTCATGTCCGGAAA
>JBAXBU010000145.1:0-4933 GCA_037141835.1 Armatimonadota bacterium
TACCTGCGTATCGGATAGCGGTGACGGAACCCCTGAAGTGTCCTCGGTTGTACGAACTCCGCACCAATTCAAATCGTTTGGCTCTCCTCCTCAATCCCCGCAAAAGGGCACGGATATCAAAACGGCTTCTGGAGACAAAAATCCAAAGAACCTTGTTGTTCAGGGTCGGCACCTTTGGTTTTCACATGCCGTCAACCTTGATGGCCGAGCAGGAATTCAGTGGCACCAATTCAAGCTGGACGGCACTACGGTTCAATCTGGAATCATTTCGAGCCCTACCAACAGCTACATTCAAACCACACTGGCAGTTAACAAAAATTGGGATGTTCTGATTGGGTTTCAAGAAACCGGACCAAATATGTTCATCAGCCCGCGATGTGCCCTTCACCGATCCACCGACCCCAAAGGCTTTACTCGGGAAATCATGACTCTTGGGGAAGGGAAAGGAGCCACGGACGGAGTGTCTTGGGGTGACTATAGCTGCACCGTAACCGATGGTGACAATAAGACTGACTTCTGGACCATTCAGAGCATAACTTTGCCCAGCGGCAAAGGCGGAACCGTAATCGCAAAAATCCCGCCAAAAGGCTGAATTACAAATCTCAATCACTTGTAACGGATTTGTAACGCCTGGACCTTTGCACTGTAACGGCATGTCTGGAAACTAGTAAGGGTATTGAAGTGGAAGCATTTAAAATTATGTTGCTTTCCATCAAAAATCACTCTATGGAATCAAGCTATGTCGAATCTAAATTTAACGAAAGAAGAAATCAACCGCCTGCGGTCATTCTTCTTTAAGCTCATCCCCGTCAGCGAAGATCTTTCGAAGGAATTCTATTCGGGCTTATTTGAAAAGTATCCTGAGGTCCGACCGTATTTTAAGCCGGACATGCAATCGCAACAAGATAAATTGGTCGATACATTGGCGACCTTGCTCGATACTCTTGACCGGACGGATGAAGCCGTTCACATTCTTAAGTCGCTCGGTCAGCGGCACATCAGTTATGGAGCAACTCCCGAAATTTACGACTATGTCGAAGTTGCTTTCCTTGAACTAGTGAGTCAATATGCAAGTGCGGAGGAGCAAAAGGACTTGTTAGACCTATGGGCAAGAATGATGCGTTTCGTTTCGTTAACAATGCTTCAGGGTGCTCAACCTTAAATTACAACATGCTAAAATCTCAATGTGGGGGCAACCTGGAGACTTTCTTTATTTGGGACGGTCGGCCTTCACTCAGATCGCGAAAGCTTCACTGCTTTTGAAACAAAGCGGGCAGCGAAACTCTTAGTCCTTTTAGGATTATCTCGAACCGGAAAGATGCGTCGAGATGAAGTTGCAGACCTGCTTTGGCCAGAAGACTTTATTGATTCAACTCGACTTCGATTGCGACAGGAGTTGAGTCGGTTGCGAAAAGGACTCGGTGGAAATGACGAACTCATTGAAACTACAACTGACTTCGTGGCTTTGGACAGGGCTTCGGTAGAAAATGATCTTGAGTTCTTAGATGAGCCAACTACTCGGTCTGTAAACGAGCTCATTGCAATATTGAAAAATCCTTTCTTGCCAGGGTGGGACGATGCTTGGGTTACCGCAAAGCGAGAAGAAGTTGACCAGCTTCGTGTTCGTGCCGCAATTGCATCTGCTACAAGTCAGCTAGAGCAAAGTGCACCCAACTTGGCGTTAGAAGTATTACAAGCCGCGAAGGAAATCGCGCCGAAGAATGACTTAATTCGGGACTTAATAATGAAGGCCCATAGTGCTATGGGCAGTTTGTCCGATGCATTAGGAGAGTATCGACGCTTTCAGGCCGAACCGGCCACAATAGAGCCAGAAACTGATAATGCACCAAAAGCAATTGAAAGTACACACCATTCCCTTGCACTTGAACTACCGCAACCTCCCCACCCAATTGATCAGTTCTTTGGACGGATTCAGATATGTCAAGAGTTACGAGAAATTATCCAAGATCGATCCTCGGTAAGACTTATTAGTTTGGTTGGTACAGGCGGAATAGGGAAGACGCGGCTTGCCATCGAAGCCTTAAAAGGTGCCAGCTTGAATCAAGGCTTTATTAGTTTTGTTGAGTGTCCGACCGAAAGCTCACCAGAAGCATATCTATTACAAAGCTTGTTTCGTGGTAACAACACACCCGATCCATTAGATGCGACAAGACGGCTTTTGCAGGGCCAGAACTGTATGCTGGTCCTCGATAATCTTGAGCACTTGTCTGAACCTGGTGCCTTCGTAGCTTCGCTACTTGCCTCCGTCTCCGACTTGCGATTAATTGTGACATCTCATCGGCCAATGAGAGTCGCCGGAGAGCTGGTGTTTAATATCAGTCCTCTTGATAAGACTAGTGAAGCTACACCGATGCTAGTTGACTTAACTCGTTCTAGACGAACGGTCCCTCAAGACGCGGCTCTTTACGAAGAAATAGTAGATTTGTGCGGCGGGATCCCGCTCACATTGCGCCTGGCTGCGGCACGACTTCGACTCCTTGAACCGAACGAATTAATCCAAGAGCTGAAAGAATCAACGACACCGTTTCGCGCAAATCTTCCTGACCTCCAAGAACGACACCGAGACTTGAATAGAATGTTGAGAGTCGCAATCTCGTCGCTCTCAAATGAGGATTCCAAAACCCTTCTCCAAATCTCATGCTTTCCAGGCGGGATTACACGAGCAGTTGCATGGAAGATGATTGGTAAAGATGTCGACAGCGTTCTAGAGCGACTTCTCGATTCTGCCTTGGTGTGGCTTGATGACGATGTAAGTCCACTCCGATTTCGTTTACTCGAACCCATTCGCCAATTTGTTCAACAAGAATTTGGTCAAGACCTCTTAAGAGAAGCAAACCGTAATTTCATGGCCCAAATGTCAGCAGTTGCGGAGCCATTTCGGAGTACTTGGGATGTAAGCAGCGATTCACAAATCCCACTCTATCGCAGAGAGTATGAAAACCTTCGACATGCACTACATTTAGCGATCGAAATCGACCCAGAAATCGCTCGACGCTTATATGAAATGGTGTGGCAATTTGAGTTGTCACTTGGGCGAATTAAAGAGCTCGATGAATTCTCGGCGGCTCTCGCCGCCCTCCCTTCAAAGGAAGCCAGTTTAATCGCCCAAATTCGACTATGCGAATCTTGGTGCCGGGCAACCGAAGGCAAACTTGATGAAGCTGCAAATCTGGCTCGGGAAAGTAAAGAGTTGTTTGACCTTGTGAATGATTCTGCAAACTCATGCGTGGCCATGGCTACGGTCAATGAGAACGAAAGACACAAGCAAGACTGGAATCAAGTTAAGAAGACATACTCAGAAATTGTTGACGTTGCTACAAAGAGTGCACCAAAATTCTTGCCCATTTTAAGAGTATGGCGGGGGGCAGTCCTTTGTTACAGAAAAGAGTGGGATGCAGCAGCTGAAGATCTCGAGTACGGCTATCATATCAGCAAGGAGGTTGGAGGACTTGGTATCCAGATTACGGCGGGACTTTCACTTTTGACCATCGATTATGCAGCCAATAGATTTGATCAAGTAAGAGAGAGAGTTGCTGAGTTGCGCCCGCTTGTCGATACTCTTGATGATCTCGGATATTGGTCAGTCTTTCTTCGAACCGAAGCCCGAGTAGCCCTTATGGACAATAACTTCGCAGACGCGGAACAATATGTTCGCCAAGGTCTAAAGGTTATTTCATTTACCGGCAACCAGCTTCATGAAGTTGAAATTAAAGTGTCCTTGGCCAGGTCCCTGATTGGTCAATCTCGACTCGCCGAGGCCGAGCAAGTTGTTCGAGAAATGGCTCCTGCCATTACCCATCGGTTGAATCGAGTTGCGGTTATGGCGGTTGCGTGCAAAGCAGAAATTCGATGGAAACAAGGTAAGTCTGGAGAAGCAAAGGACTTGCTAGCTTTTGCTCTAGCATTTCAAGATTCGAATAGAGTAGACATCCCGATCATGGAAGCCTCATACGTGGATCAACTCAGAAATATGATGGATTTAACCTCCCTAGGACGGCTCACCTCAGTCGACGAACTATTTGCGATCCTCAGCGAATAGGTTACGATGAAACCTCGATTTTTCCTGTTCTGCTTTGGTTCATGGCATCAAACCTCAAATTTCTCCATGCTAAAATCTCAAGGTGAGGCCAACCTGGAGACTTTCTTTGTTTGGGACGGTAGGCCTTCACTCAGATCACGAAAGCCTGACTGCATTTGAAACCAAGCGGGCAGCGAAGCTTTTAGTCCTTTTAGCATTATCTCGAACCGGAAAGATGCGTCGAGACGACGTTGCAGACCTGCTTTGGCCAGAAGACTTTATTGATTCAACTCGACTTCGCTTGCGCCAAGAGTTGAGCCGATTGCGAAGAGGACTCGGTGGAAATGACGAACTTATCGAAACTCCAGCTGACTATGTATCTTTAGACAGGTCTTTGGTAGAAAATGATCTCGAACGCTTGGCAAGACCAAGTTCTTTGCCAGCAGGAGAATTGATAGGCTTGTTGACACAACCATTTTTGCCAGGCTGGGATGACGCGTGGGTCACGGCCAAACGTGAAGAAGTCGATCAATTACGCATTCGAGCTGCATTAATAGTCTCATGGGAACTGATCGAACGAAATGAAACCGACGATGCTTTGCAACTTTTGCAAGCTTGTACCCCCATTTCACCTTTGAATGAAGAGTTGAGGGACTTAACGATGAAAGCCCACAATACAAGGGGAAGCTTGGCTGATGCCCTGGGAGAATTTCGTCGATTCAAAAAGGCAGAATCGCCGCTGGAATCAAAGCCTCATTCCAGTCAAAGTCACCCAGAAATTTCCAATTTCGACGTTTTTGAACTGCCCCAACCGCCTCATCCTATTGACCAATTTTTTGGCCGGAAGCAGCTTTGCCAAGACTTAAGAGAAATCCTTCAAAGTAGTTCAGAAAC
>JBAXBU010000146.1:0-4891 GCA_037141835.1 Armatimonadota bacterium
AATATGTTCAGGACAAAACAAACGAGATTTATCGGCGATCACTTTATTTGTTCTGGAAGCGCACATCCCCGCACCCAGCCATGATGTCTTTTGATGCCCCATCACGAGAGGCTTGTGTCGTCCGGCGACCAAGAACCAACACCCCGCTTCAAGCCCTGATCACGATGAATGAGCCCGCTTTCATGGAGTCAGCCCGAGTTTTTGGCGAGCGCCTGGTCAAGACCAAAAAACCTCCATTGGACCGTCTTAAGTTCGCATTCAACATCGCACTAGGACGCGAGCCAAGCAAAATTGAGCTTGCCATCCTCCTTAATGCGGCCAACCGTTACAACAACAAATTCACCAACAACCCCAAGGACGCAAATGATGTTGTCATGTCCGGAATGGCACCCCAAGCGGCGGGGCTTCCCAAAAATGAAGTGGCAACTTGGACGTTGATCGCAAGTACGATCTTCAATCTGGACGAATTCCTTACTCAGCACTAACATAAATAGATTTGAATTAGGCTCAAAACCTATTCTTTTTCGTTCAAAAAATCGTAAGATCAGAATAGCGATTTAATTCGTTTTGCGATGATGCGACTTCGACCTATTTTCATTATTTCTTTAGCGACGGCATGTCTTGGCGTTGGGCTTGCAACCGGCGACAATCAGGCAAAAAAGAAACCCGTTGAAACAATCAGAAAGGTTGACTATAACCGTGATGTTCGCCCAATTCTCAGCGAACATTGCTACAAGTGCCATGGACCAGACGGAAAGGAAGTAAAAGGCGATCTCAGGCTCAGCGATGCCAAAGATTCAACCCGCGACCGAGAGGGTGATTTTGCAATAAAGCCCGGAAACTACAAGCAATCGTTGATTTCTGAACGAATCAAAGCTGGTGCAGTTTCTCCGATGCCGCCAAAGGATTCGGGCATGCTTCCTCTGACGGCCGAGCAAGTTGAGATTCTCAAACTCTGGATTGACCAAGGGGCAAAATACGACAAGCATTGGGCATTTGTTGTCCCAACCATGCCCACAATTCCAGCTGTAGACTCAAAAGCAGTCATCCGCAACCCTATCGACAACTTCATCGTCGCAAAACTGGCAAGCAAGAAACTCAAGCAGGAGCCAGAAGCTGACGCCGCAACTCTTTTACGCCGAGCAAGTCTGAGCTTGACTGGACTACTTCCAACTCCGGCAGAAATGAACCAGTTGGCCAATGATAAGAAGCCTGGCGCATATGAAAGATCAATCGATCGACTCCTAGCAAGCGAGCGATACGGAGAGAATCAGGCCAGATTCTGGCTTGATGCAGTTCGATATGGAGATACTCATGGACTCCATCTCGACAACGAAAGGTCAATTTATCCATACCGCGACTGGGTAGTTCGAGCATTTAACCAAGACTTGAACTTTGATAAGTTCACCCAATGGCAACTTGCCGGCGATCTCATGCCGAATCCAACTCTCGACATGAAAATTGCAACTGGATACGTGAGAATGAATCCGACAACTAGCGAAGGCGGTGCAATCGAAGAAGAGTTTCTGGTCAAAAACACCTTTGATCGAGTAGACACGATGTCGACTGTGTTTCTTGGAATGACGGTTGGTTGTGCAAAGTGCCACGATCACAAATTTGATCCGATTTCCACGAAGAACTATTACGAAATGTTTGCGTTCTTTAATTCGACGAAAGATTCACCGCTTGACGGAAACCTCCTCAATCATGAGCCAACAATCTTGGCTCCAACACCAGACGAAGAGAAGACCATTTCCGAAAGCAAAGCCCTTTTAACTAAATTAGAGTCGCAAGTGAATCTGACCGACGCTGAAAGTTGGCTCACTGCCAGTCGTCCAGCGAAACTAAAAGTCGCCGACTGGGAAGTAGCCGCTCCTTTCGCTCATAAAAACAATGACGAAGCTTTCGCAACTGACGAAACACCAACAACTTGGAAGCCAATCAAAATTGAAGCTGGAAAGGTCGTTTCCTTCATCAAAAAAGACAACGCATCGGGTTACGTTCGATCGTCAATTGAATCGGACAATAATACTGACTTAACTCTTCGACTCAATAGTGATGACGGCATTAAAGTCTGGGTCAATGGCAAGCTTGTTCATTCCAACAACGTAGCTCGAGGCGTCAGCGCAACCGCTGACGCAGTTAAGATTTCCTTAAAGAAAGGTGCGAATCCGATCATCATCAAAGTAGTAAATGGTGGCGGAGAAGATGGTTTGATCTTCAACTATGGCTCCGACAAAGACGCAAGAATTGACGAAGCAATCACCAAGAAGGACCCTGTTCTGAAGATAAAGACATTCCTGAAGGATGGACCAGATTCAGCATTAGCCAAGCAATACCGAGCAGTCTCCGAGAAGACATCGAAACTAGAGGTCGCGATCCCGCGAACGTTAGTCGCCGAAGAGTTGCCAATGCCACGCCAAGCCTATATCCTCAATCGAGGGGAATACAACCTAAGGGCAGAAAAGGTCAACCGAGCAATTCCAACTGCCTTCGGCGAACTTCCAGCTGGAGCTCCAGCGAATCGACTCGGGCTAGCAATGTGGCTAACCGACAAAAAGAACCCGATGACCAACCGTGTATTTGTCAACAGAATTTGGCAACAGCACTTTGGTACTGGAATTGTCAAAACTGCCGAGGACTTCGGCAACCAAGGCGATTGGCCAAGCCATCCCGAATTGCTCGACTATCTAGCTGTGAAGTTTGCCAAAGACGGCTTTTCCATCAAGAAACTCCATAAGCTGATCCTCACCAGCGCAACCTATCGGCAACAATCGACAGTGTCAAAACAGAAGGAAACGGTTGACCCTGAGAACCGACTCGTATCGAGAGGACCCCGATTCAGACTCGATGCAGAAATCCTCCGAGATCAAGTTCTACAGGTCAGTGGACTCCTCGTTAGTCGAGAAGGCGGACATGGATTCAAGCCATACCAGCCAGCTGGACTATGGGAAGAAGTTGCACTCCAAGGAAGTACCACTGCGACCTACATGCAAGATAAGACTGCAGACATCTATCGCCGAACGCTGTACCTCTTCTGGAAACGAACCTCGCCACATCCGATGATGCTTTCCTTTGATGCACCGTCACGAGAAGCCTGCGTTGTTCGACGAGCTCGTACGAACACACCGCTTCAAGCTCTCATCACCATGAATGAGCCAGCGTTCATGGAATCGGCAAGAGTGTTTGGTGAGCGTCTTGTGAAGGACAAATCAAATGCATCCGATCGCATCAAGTATGCGTTCAACATTGCTCTGAATCGAAACCCATCCAAGGTCGAACAAACGATTCTAATCGATGCCGCCAAACGATACGAAGCAAAATTTAAGCAATCACCAAAAGATGCCGAAGAACTGTCCATGGTTGGGCTCGCTCCAAAGGCAACAAACTTACCGAAAGACCAAGTCGCAACTTGGACAATGATCGCCAACACGATCTTCAACCTCGATGAATTTTTGACTCAACACTAAAGGAACACAATGGATCCGATTAAAGAATTTGAAATGGTAATGTCCCGAAGAGAACTCTTCGGACGATCAGCAATGGGCGTAGGTTCGGCAGCCCTTCACACCCTCCTTCGTGGAAGCGGTTTAGGCGCAGTATTAGCAGCCTCTAACGCAATGGGCGCCCAACAGAAGCCCCAAATTCACATGGGCAAGCCAAGACCAGGACTACCCGGCATGCCCCACTTTGCACCAAAGGCAAAGCGCGTCATCATGCTTTTCATGAACGGCGGACCTAGCCAATTGGATTTGTTTGAATACAAGCCAAAGATGCAGGAGCAGTTCGACAAAGATCTTCCCGACCATATTCGAAATGGTCAGCGAATCACGACCATGACCAGCGGTCAAGCAAGATTCCCTGTCGCGCCATCTAAATTCAAATTCACCAAACACGAAAACAACGAAGACGGAGCCTACTTCTCCGAAGTGCTTCCACACATGGCAACCGTTGCAAAAGAACTTTGCATCATCAAGTCGATGTGGACCGAAGCAATCAACCACGACCCTGCGGTTACCTACATTCAAACCGGTAGCCAATTGCCGGGCCGACCGAGCTTTGGATCGTGGATGAGCTACGGTCTGGGAAGCATGAATGAAGATCTTCCAACCTATGTCGTTCTTCATAGTAAGGTCGGCAACGGTAAACCCGATCAAGCTCTTTTCTCTCGACTTTGGGGAACGGGATTCTTGCCTAGCGACCATCAAGGGGTTAGCCTCCGGTCGTCCGGTGACCCTGTTCTTTATCTGAACGATCCAAATGGCGTCGATCGCAAAACCCGGCGAGGGATGCTCGATGATGTTTCGAAGCTCAACCATCTTCAGCTAGACCAATTTGGCGACCCAGAAATTGCCGCTCGAATATCTCAATACGAAATGGCATATCGAATGCAAGCGAGTGTTCCAGAGCTAATGGACCTCAAGCAAGAGCCCGAAGAAGTTTTCGAATTGTACGGATCAGACTCCAAGATTCCCGGTACCTATGCCGCTAATTGCCTCCTTGCCCGGCGACTTGCCCAACGAGGCGTCCGTTTCATCCAAATCTTCCACCGAGGATGGGATCAACATGGCAACATGGCCGAAGATTTGCCGTCGCAAGCCAAAGATGTCGACCAAGCGACTGCAGCCTTAATCAAGGACCTCAAACGTCTCGGAATGCTCGACGACACCCTTGTCGTTTGGGGCGGAGAATTCGGTCGAACAATTTATTGCCAAGGTCCATTGACCAAGGCCAATTACGGACGAGACCATCACCCTCGCTGCTTCACCCGATGGATGGCAGGTGGCGGAGTCAAGCCAGGAATCACTTACGGTCAGACCGACGATTACTGCTATAACATCGTTGATAAGGATGGCGCAGTCATCAATCCTTCAGTTGATACATTTACGCC
>JBAXBU010000147.1:0-4746 GCA_037141835.1 Armatimonadota bacterium
ACCCTAAGCTTCATCGGCTTATGCCCAAGAATAGCTTCGCCAAACCCAACAATGCCAATGACATTTTCAGTGCCACCACGCATTTCGCGTTCCTGTTCACCACCGGTAATCAGCGGCTTGATCTTCGTGCCATTGAGAACCGCCAAGGCACCGACTCCCTTAGGTCCATTAACTTTATGGGCTGCCACCGAAACCAAGTCTGCGCCAAGCACGATCGGGTTCGGGACGGCCTTGAGAAATCCTTGGACATGGTCACAGTGAACCTTAACTTTTCGCTTATGAGCCAACGCGATGACTTCCTTTAGCGGCTGAATCGCTCCCGTCTCATTGTTGGCCATCATCAGCGAAACAAGCAAAACATCGTCGCTAAGTGTTGCCTCAAACTTCTTGAGATCCAAAAAAGACTCGTGATCAACTGGCATAACCTCGACAATGTAGCCAAGCTTCTCAAGAATGAGTCGGGTATTCAATACGCAGTGATGTTCGACCCCAGATAGTAGGATTCGCTTCCTTTGAGAATTCTCGTTAGCTAAGGCTGTACCAATAATGGCAAGGTTGGCTGCCTCAGTACCGCTGCCGGTAAAGACTACTTCGGCGAACATACAGCCAAGGGCTTCAGCTAAAATTTCTCGACTCCAGTCAATCTCGTGCTTGGCGTTCCGCCCATGCTCATGAAGACTCGAAGGGTTTCCAAATCGCTCCATTGCCTCCGTCATTCGCGTCTTGACGTCAGGAAGCAACGCAGTCGTTGCCGCGTGATCCAGATAGATGCGGGAATGCTTTGGTGACATGAGGGACCCTTCAAAAGTACCATAACTTCGAAGGCCCTAAGTTGAGCTAATCGAGCGCATTCCTTACTTTACGACAAAGTAAGGAATGCTCGTGAAACTATTTCGCGACAGTGGCTGTCGCTTTCCGAATGACTTCGTTCTTGTACTCTTCAGTTGTCGCCTTACCGCCGAGGTCTCCAGTCAGACAGGTTCCCTCTTCACAAATATCAAGGACAGCATTAAGGATTCGATCAGCCTTTTCGCTTTCGCCAAGATAGCGAAGCATCATTAGAGATGAGAAAAGCAGGGCAGTTGGATTAGCGATCCCTTTTCCAGCAATATCGGGAGCGGATCCGTGTACCGCTTCAAATACGGCGCAGGTCGCACCAATATTTGCCGAAGCCGCCATTCCAAGACCGCCAACGAGTCCGGCGCACAGGTCGGAAATGATATCGCCATAGAGGTTTTCGGTGACAATAACGTCAAATTGCTCAGGCTTAATAACGAGCTGCATACAACAGTTGTCAACAATAATATCGTCGCAAATGAGGTTTGGATACTCCTTCGCCGCCTTATAAAACTCTTCGAGGAACATTCCGTCGGTGAGTTTCATAATGTTCGCCTTATGAACCGCGGTAATGCGCTTTCGGCCCTGCTTTTCCACCATATTAAAAGCATATTTGAACAGGCGTTGACAACCGGGTCGGGTAATGACCTTAATTGACTGAGCAACATCGGGATGAGGCTGGAACTCAATTCCAGCGTAAAGATCTTCCGTGTTCTCTCGGACGATGATGAGATCAATTTTTTTGTCTTCGTACGGACCATGTACACCGGGGAAGGTCTTGGTTGGCCTGACGTTTGCAAACAGGTCAAGTGCTTGGCGCAAGATAACGTTGGCTGACTTGTGTCCCTTGCCGACTGGCGTAGTAGTTGGCCCCTTCAGGGCTATCCCGAGCTCCTTGATTTGGGCAATTGTTTCGGCCGGCATGGCATCGTGTCCCTTTTCTACTGAACCAATTCCACCCTCAAGATAGACCCATTCCGCCTCAAAGCCCACTGCTTCAAGAATGTCGATAGTCGCGGAAGTGATCTCTGGTCCAATGCCGTCACCAGGAATGACGCCAATTTTTCGTTTGCCCATATAGTCTTAATATTGGCAAATATACATGCGATAAGTATCGTTAGAAGGAATGTTGCCTGGCAAAAGTCCGCGGTTTAACCTAAGTTGAATCTGATTGTCAGCATTCGGAAGCATAATAGGTTAAGTTAGCTGTGAGGGTTTGACTTGAGATTAATTGACATAACTTTGGATGGAGAATCGATTGCGCCACTGAGCGTGGCTCCTAGTGGTACTCGCTATGATCTTTCAATCGTCGTACCAACCCTTAACGAGGCAAAGAACATTCCCATCCTCTTTGCATCTTTGCAAACTGCGCTTCCAGATACCAATTGGGAATTGGTAATTGTTGACGATAACTCAAAGGATGATTCGCCTGCTCTACTAGTCAAAATGGCGAACGAGCACGCAAACTTCCGGTTCTTGCGTCGTTTTGGTCGAAGCGGCCTTTCGACGGCATGTATCGAAGGCATGATGACTTCAGCTGCACCAGTTATTGCCGTCATGGACGCTGACGGTCAGCATGATGAAACCAAGCTTTTACAGATGTTGGCAATCTTGAATTCTGATACAGCCGACGTCGTGGTCGGCAGTCGTTTTGTAGAAGGCGCGGATACTTCGACATTTTCCAATTTCCGTACCAAGCTCAGCCTCTACAGCAACGTGATGGCGCAGAAGTGGTTTAATGTGCCCCTCAAAGACTCAATGGGGAACTTCTTTATGCTGAAGCGACCAGTCATTGAGGCGACTGCTCCATTTTTGTGCGGTCGAGGACAAAAATTGCTTTTTGATATCCTGCTCGTCGGTCCAAAGGATCTTCGAGTCGCGGAAGTTCCCATTGTCTTTGGTGCCAGGGAGCATGGCGAAAGCAAGTTGAGTCACATTGCCGCGATTGATTTTGGATTGCAATTGTGGGATCGAAAGTTCGGATCCATACTTCCAACCAAGGCAATCATCGACTTAACTCTCATCTTTACCTATTCGCTGATAACCACCCTGTTAACTTGGGCGACCATGAAAATCTGGCACCTTGCAACCGGTGTGTTTCCTGCGGCTCCGACACTAATTCCGATAGCAGCGTTCCCATCCCTCCTGCTCGCCTTTTACGGGATGGTATTGATCACTCCAAAGCGCAAACGAACCAAGGGAACAGGGTTGGCCAAGGAGCTACTTTCGTATCTCATCATCGCCTCTCCATTTGTTGCAATGTCGGCTTGGTTAACCAGCGGCATCATGAGCCCAGGTGACCCACGCCTCAGACTATTGTTCGGAGCCTCGGTTGTATCGAGCGTTGGACTAGTTATTGCTTCGAACTGGCGGAAAGAAGCCCTTGCTCGTCGGTGAGGGTGACAAATGACTGAATCCAACTCAAAGAAATTCAACTTAAGTTGGCTCGGAATTGCCCTACTGGTGATCGGCTTTGCCGAGTTTGTCTTTTTGTACTTAATTAATGACAAAGAGGCGTTAACGTCTTCGATTTATACCTACTACCAAAAGGACTACTACCTCCACCTTTCCAAAGGCGAATTGCCGTGGATTAACTTCAGGTTCGAGTATCCACCGTTGGCCGCTTACGTTTTGCTCTTTCCCGCATTCTTTTCTGGGTTATCTGTACTCTGGGTTTCTATCCTGAGAGGAGCATCTACTCTCATCATATCAATCCTGACCTTGCGTTTTCTCCGCAAGTGCGACCGCATTCCTCGGCAAATCCAAGACCTGACCGGCGCCTCCATTGGACTGATGTCGTGCATTGTTCCTGGCTTTTACTTCGGTCTTTTCGATTGGACTCTGGTTATCTGCAACGTCATCTTGGCACTCCTTCTATTTGGTGTCTCAGACCTCAATAAAGGAGCGAAGAAAGTATGGCCGCTTGTTTTTGGCGGAGCCGCCATCAAACTCATGCCGCTCATGGCGGCGCCGTTTATGATCCAGGTCAAAGAACTGAGGCAGAAGTCCAATTTTTGGCTCTCAATGGGGATTACAGGTTTGATCCATGTCCCCTTTCTCGCCTTCGGTTTCTACAATTTTAAAGTCTTTGTTGCTTACCATCGGATGCGAGGAATCGACTGTTTTTCAACCTACGCTTGCCTTCTCAATACTCTCGAAAGGCTAGGCAAAGTGAGCATCGTTCGAAAATGGAACTATGGGGCGTTAGAAGTGAGCGGAAGCTTAAGCACCCTATTCTCAAAAGCATCATTGCCTTTATTCGCAGTTGTCCTTATTGGCTTACTTATCGTATCCAATCGGTTACAGAAAGAAGGCCATGGTGCAAAAGCTGCATTCGGTCTGTACTTGGTGGCTTTTCTTGCCTATCCTGCGATCAGCAAAGTTAGCCAGAACAACTACTGTGTTTGGACAGTTGCCTGCCTAGTTTGCCTTTGGCTTATTGGATATAACCGACCCGACTTCGTAAAGAAGACGAGCCTGGCGATCTTCGTAGTCCTTGTCATCGGGTTTATTCAAGATCGGTTCTTCGTTGACTTCACGCTCCCCCTCGTACCTTGGTACATGATTGTCGTCAGCACCGTCCGCCAAATCCTAACCATTGCACTCTCAATTTATTGTTATCGCGAAATCTTGCGGGAAAAGCCACTGGAACCTCATCATGCGTGAAGTTAAGGTAGACGTACCAACCACAAATGAACGGTCACCACGTGCCCATTTAAGTTACTTAGACGGTATTCGTGGACTGAGCGCACTATACGTGATGATGTATCACATTTACCATGAGCTGACCAATTATCAAAGCCAGCATATTGGTCCCTCACGCTTAATTTTCGTGATCCAAAAGCTCTTTGGATGGGGAGGTCATGATTGTGTCACCGTCTTCATTTGCTTGAGTGGCTTTAGCCTCGC
>JBAXBU010000148.1:0-4730 GCA_037141835.1 Armatimonadota bacterium
GAGCCAAGTTTGTTGACATTAACTCCCCGGCCGCCAAGTACCTGGAACTCCCTCGTTATTTGTGGCTCGCAAAGCTTGGATGCTTTGCAGTCTGTGCATTTGGTGCGGTCGGGCTAGGCTTTGAGGTTTTAAGGGAGAAGGCAAAGCGAATTTATGGCGAACCTGGGAAATAGATAACGGGCCGCAATACAAATCGGTAACATCGTTTGGTGTCCACCAATTTTCGACTTACGAACGAACAGGTTCAGTTTTATAGCGCAAATGGTTATGTTTTGCCCAGCGAGCCTGTGTTTTCCGAAGCAGACTTTGCGCGCATAAAAGCAATCTTTGAAGAGGACTTGGTTCAATATGGTGCCGCCAATCTTGACGTCATTCACTTCCGAGATGCCCGCCTTTTAGAGTTTCTTTTGAGTGATGCCGTCCTTGATCTGATCGAACCGCTTATTGGTCCTAACATTGGCCTATGGAGCAGCCACTTCATTTGTAAGGAACCCCGAGTTGGAAAGGCAACGCCGTGGCACGAAGATTCCAGCTATTGGAAAGGGCGTACCAGCACAATGGAAGGAATTGTCACGCTTTGGCTGGCAATTGATCCAGCTTTTCCTGAAAACGGAAGCATTGCGGTCGTTCCTGGCACTCATAGCGGCGGCTTCTCAGAATATGAGCGAGTGGACGGCAAAGAGAATATTTTTGAAACTCAGATTATCGGCGTTGACGAATCAAAAGCGGTTTACTTCACGCTCGAGCCAAATCAATGTTCGTTACACGAAGCTCGAATAATTCATGGTGCCAAACCAAACACGTCCGAATTTCGGCGATGTGGCTACACCATGCGTTATTTCCCACTTACCACCAAGGTCTTTCCAGAAAAGAACGTGGGACATAAAATTTGGTTGGCTCGAGGAACAGACCAAGCTGGCAACCAGTTTGAATACGCCTAGATTCATCTCCTAGTCGCCCCTTTCCATAGTTCGGGACTCCCCACGATATGCGCTACAACGTTCCTGAACACTTTTTGGCAAGGGGTTTTTGTGCTAATATCGTCTAGCGAAATGGAAGCCCAGCTTGAGAAATACCTCCACGAAAGCATCCCCTTAACCCGTGCGCTTGGGCTCAAGGTCAAGTTCGCGAGTCCAGAAAGGGTATTGCTTGAGTGTCCGTTAGAACCAAACATCAACCTTCATGGGACGGCATTTGGCGGGTCGATTGTAGCCTTGGCAACCATCACCGGGTGGCTCTGGATTCACGTATACATGCGAGAGCGTAAGCAAACTCCCAAGCTCGTGATCAGCGAGAGCCATATGCAATACCTCAGTCCGGTCACTGGAACCTTTTCTGCAGAGCTAAGAGCACCAAGTGACGACATCATCAATGCCTTTACTCAAACATTCGATCGGAGGGGATCATCCCGGATTGATTTAAACGTTTCCGTTCTATCGGATGGCGATGAGGTAGGTCTTTTTAGAGGCACTTATGCAGCCCTTAAGGCATAATTAAGATACATTGAGCGAAAAAGTAAAGAAACAGATGGATGAGCTAGCAAAGCTCGTCACGGAATATAAGCTCACTGAGGCTACGGTGGAAACCGAAGGCTTCAAGATGTCTTTGCGTAAATCAGTGCCAAAAATGATGACGGTTGCGGCTCACACGACGCTAGCTCCTTCCTCTGAAGAAAGTCATATTGAGCAAGCCGTGGTTCCCGAGGCAGCGCCAGTTCAGGCTGGAACACCAATCAGCAGTCCAATGACTGGAATCTATTACGGCTCATCGAGCCCAAGTTCACCGCCATTTGTTAATGAGGGCGACTCGATTACCGCCGGTCAAGTAGTTGGATTAATTGAAGCGATGAAGGTATTCAATGAGATCCATTCTACGGTTAGCGGCACAGTAAAGAAACTTGTCGCCGAGAGCGGTCAAATCGTCAATCCGGGCGATCCGATCATGTACATCGGATAAGCCGTGATTGCCTCGATTTTAGCCCTTTCGATTCTGCCCAAACACGGTGCATTTTTGCTGGTAGGCGGTGGTAGTTCAACTCCAGATATGGTTAAGGTTTTCGCAGACCTTTGTGGTGGCTATTCAGGCGAAATCGTTGTTCTTGCCCAGGTTCATACGAAACCTGAGGACGGCGAAAAGTCGGTCAGCTTTCTTAAAAAGAACGGTTTCACCAATGTTTTCTTGGTGAAGAACGAAGAATTCTCTGATTCAGAAAAAGCCGAACTGGAATCTCACCTCTCCAAAGCTTCCGGAATTTGGGTTCCCGGAGGCAATCAATCCTTGTTCATCAAGCGGTTTGGCTTAGATTGGTGCCAAAAAGTGTTCCCAAAACTCATCAATCAAGGAGTTAACTGGTTCGGTACCAGCGCAGGAGCAATGCTGGTTGGGAATCCGATGCTAGACGGCGACAAAATTGTCGAGGGACTTGGCTTAATTGACGGGATTGTCGATACTCACTACTTTGTCCGCCACCGCGAGATGCGATTGCGGAAGGCATTTTTTTCCTGCAGAGTCCAGTATGGGTTTGGACTCGATGAAGGCGAATGGATCATTCTTCGTGACAATCAGATTGAAAAGAAAGTCGGTTCACCACAAGTCTTTCTTCGCGAGTCTGGATAAAATGCAGGGATGAGTCTTATTGCGGCTTCCGTCCTCTTGTCTGTGGCAGCGGGAAACAAGTTCCCTATCGAACCCGAATTTACTTACAATGGCATTGATCGTCCATTCAATGTTCGGATCAATGGTGGAAGAGCCCAAAAGCTTTCGCTTCGAATCTATCGACCAGAAAAAAATGAAACTGTCGACGAAGCAGAAGTCAAAAGCGGAAAGATCGATTTAGCCAAGACTTTCCCCAACCTATGGAAGTCAAAAAGAGCCGAGGTTCTTTATCTTCAACTCGTTGCGGACGGAAAATCTGCCGGACCGTCGCTGGTCATGCAGCCGATGACCAACCCACCAGTAGTAACCCTCGACCCCACGACCAAGGCCCCGAAATGGGAACCCGACGAAGACAATACCTATGCCGGAATCCGCTGCTGGGAAGATCAAAATGTTGTCCTGGTGACCGAATTTGGTGAAGCCGAATTCAAGATGAGACCCGACTCCGCGCCAAACACAGTTTGGAATTTCATCCAGCTAGTCCAGGGCGGGTTCTATCGCGACATCATCTTCCATCGGATCGTACAAAAGCACCCTAGAACCGGAAAGCAGTTTGTCATTCAGGCCGGTGACCCGACCGGAACAGGCTCAGGTTCTCCTGGTTACAGCTTTATTCTTGAGAAATCGACCATCCCTCACGACTTCGGTGTTCTTGGCATGGCTCGATCAACTGACCCAAACACCAACGGGAGCCAATTTTACGTAGCCCTTAGTCGAGAGGCGACCCAACATCTCGATGGAAAATACGTCACCTACGGACAACTTGTTCGGGGCAAAGAAGTCATCGAGAAAATTGCTAGCGTTGAGATTGGTCCGAAAGATGATCGACCCGTTAAGCCACCGTTGATTAAGAGTGCAAAATTAGTGAATCCTAAGGACCATTAAGCGGTAAAGTCTTCGGGATGTTAGTCACGCGCACGGGCGGGTTCCCAATAGGTTTTCGACAAGGCTGGACCGAATGGTTCAAGGATATTAACGCAATGGTCGCTTGGACAAAGTCCCAAGGACTAAGTGTAATTGACCTTGGCGGAAACTGCGTTGAGCACTTACCAACCATGAAGGCGAACGGAATCCGAGTCGGATCGGTTGATCTCCAAGATTGGCACGGTCTTATATCGGATGATCCTGCCCATCAGGCAGCATCGCTCGAAGCAAACGAGAAGTTCATCTCCGAGTGCGCCAAGTACGGCGTCACCAACTACTTCGCCGTCATGCTGCCAAAGGATCCAAAAAAGAAAAAAACAGAGAATTTTGGCTTAATGATGGATTCTCTAAACAAACTTGCCAAGATATTGGAAGCACATAATGGTCGCCTCGTGATTGAAGGATGGCCAGGAGATGGAGCTCTGTGCTGTACTCCTGAAGGCTATCGTGCATGTCTGCAAGGAACTCCTAAGGCCATAGGAATCAACTACGATCCTTCGCACTTGATTCGAATGGGAGTAGATCCAATACGTTTCCTCAAGGAGTTCTCCGACCGCGTCTACCACGTACACGGCAAGGACTGTTTTGTTGACCAAGAAGCAATGTACGAGTTTGGGACCGAGCAACCAGCCACGTTCGCCAAAGGGCACGACTTTGGCAACGCAGTCTGGCGATACACGATTCCTGGACACGGGCTTACTCCTTGGACCGAAGTCTTTTCAATTCTCAAGGATGCTGGATATATGGGTGCCGTGAGCATCGAATTGGAAGACGAAAATTTCAATGGCTCCGAGACCGGTGAAAAACTTGGCATCATGACTGGTAGTTCGGTTCTGGCATCGGCATAGTAATTGCTGATACCAGATACACTATGAGTACAAATATTTTGCGTCCCGACGAACAACGTCGGGGCGCGGAGGATCACAACGCCGTGTCCAAATCAATCATAAAAAGCCCCCATCTAGACTTTCTCCGCGTTACCGAGCGTGCCGCCCTTCTCAGTGCCAGGTGGGTTGGAAAAGGCCTCAAGCATGAAGCCGATGATGCTGCTTGCAAAGGAATGCGAAGCGCCCTCAACGAACTTGATATTAATGGCCTCATCGTCATTGGCGAGGGTGAGATGGACGAAGCCCCCATGCTCTACATTGGGG
>JBAXBU010000149.1:0-4627 GCA_037141835.1 Armatimonadota bacterium
AGAGCTGAGAGCTGAGAGCTGAGAGCTGAGAGCTGAGAGCTGAGAGCTGAGAGCTGAGAGCTAGACCTAGTTAAACCTTAGCGGTCCATTATTGTTGTGCACTGCATCCGCAATTTCAGCGTAGGAGGGTTTTTCGGAACTTGGCAGAGTTACGCTTTCACCAGTTAGGGTTTGCCAAGCCTCGGCAGCTTTGGCATTCAGGGCCGGTTGCATTGCGTTCATTAAAGTCACCGCGATACCGCCTAGTTTGGTTGCTCGGAACCAGGCAGACTGCTCAGCGTAGGCTAGCAGTAGTAGGTCTGATGTCACCCCGATCTCAACTTGTCCTTCGAGTCGTCGTTCGATAGCTCGACAAGCGAGATCTTCGATGAAGGTTGTACCGGCTCCGACCGTGATCTGGCCAGCTTTGAGTTTCCGCTGGAAGCGGTCGGCAAGGAAGACGCGATTGATTTCGTTGGTTCCTTCGTAGATCTTGCTTACTCGAGCGTCGCGATAATGGCGAGCGATTGGGAATTCTTCGGTGAAACCGTAACCACCATAGATTTGGAGAGCTTCATCAATAATGAACGCCTCGGCCTCGGTGCTGAAGACTTTGCAGGCGGAGCACTCGATGGCATATTCTTCGGCGGCTTTGCGGTTACCGTCAATCGTTCCGCCGTAAAGGTCAAAGGCTTGGTCGATCATCGCCCCAGTTCGGTAGATCATGGATTCGGCAATGAAGAACCAACCTGCCATCTGAGCAAGCTTCTTTTGAATTAAGCCAAACGAAGAAAGGCTTTGGCCGAATTGTTTGCGGTCGTGAGCATAGGCGACGGCGAGTTCGATGGCATTTCTCGCTGGACCGATGGACATGGAACTGAGCTTGAAGCGACCGATGTTCAGTGCGTTGAAAGCAACATGATGACCTTTGCCGGGTTCGTAAAGTAAGTTCTCAAGGGGAATCTCGGCGTCTTGGAGTGTGATTCGTGCCGTTGAAGAGCCTTTGAGGCCCATCTTGTACTCTTCCCTTTCTATCGTTAATCCGGGTGTGTTTCGCTCGACTAAGAATGCGGAAAATTGTTCGCCGTTGATTTTGGCCATGACGAGGAAGAGGTCGGCCCACTTGGCGTTGCTGATCCACATTTTGGTTCCGTTTAGAACCCACTTACCGTCTCTTTCGACCGCGCTGGTCGTTGCACTGAGGGCGTCAGAACCGGAATTTGGTTCGCTGAGGGCGTAAGCGCCGATTGATTCGCCGCTGGTTAGCGCGGGGAGATACTTTGCTTTTTGCGCATCGCTTCCAAAGAGGCTAAGTCCGACTTGGCTGATGCCACTGGTGATTCCGTAAGTAACACTCATCGAACCGTTCAGGCTCATAAATTCGAGGATTCGAGCGGCGAGGTTTTTGCCGAGTCCGAGTCCGCCGAATTCGTCGGGGCTGTCGATTCCACAAAGTCCAAGCTCGCCAGCTTTTTGGATGAGCTTTGGCATGAGTCCCTCCTCTTGCGCATCGATTGCTTCAAGGTGAGGCATGACTTCGCTTCGGCAAAATTGCTCGGCAACGTCGATCATCATTTTGTCGTCGCTGCTGAAGTCTTCGGGCGTGAAGCAACGGAGAGTCTCACCAGAGAGAAAGGAAGCGCCAGGAATCAGGTTATCGGACATCGTTGTTCCAGTGTTATTATGAATGAGGGCGAAAGTAATTGCCTTAAAAGCCTGACTTACTCACTTCGTTCGGTCGACTCATCCGGTTCGCCACCATTGACGAAAAACCATAGTGGTGTGGCTCACCGGCTTCTCTGTCCAAAGAAGCATCTCGCTTCGCTTGGGTGAGGTTACCGAATATCGTTGTACCATTTCTATTATGGCTCAGAGCTCATAAATCAGGGATCATGTCACAAGATCAAGGATCATGGATAGTAGCTAAACCAAAGAATTTTTCTCAGAGCCTTGATCATTGGGCTATGAACCCCGATGTACATCCTCTTAGAAGCACTAGCGCCGAGAAGGTCGAGCGTCGAGTCAGACTTCATAGTTCTGTGCTCAGGAATCGACAATCCAGTAACATAAGTCCTTCATTGAGAATATCGACAAAAAACCTAATCTATTGGAAGGAAGAATCTTGATTCCGTTACTTAACTTTTGGACCGGCGAGTTACCGCAATCTACTCGATTGTGGATCGGCATCCCTATGATTTTGCTCGTTATTAGCGGGATGCTTTTTGGTCAGCTCTATCAATACAAGAAAGACACCGCAGTAAAGCTTGAACTGCTCGACTGGGCCAAAAGTGAAGGTCTCGAAGTCAAATTTGCCGAACCACCCAAAGGCGTCACTCAGGTTACTGACGTCGCGCTAAAGACCCTCGACGAACTTAAGTGTCCATTCATCGGCATTTCCATATTCGATCACAACAGTCCAACTTTCGACGTCATTTGGAAACTCGAAATGCCTGAAACACTCCTCATTCGGGGATCGCGATGTTTAGGGCGTGGAAATAGAATACGTGAATCTTGGGTTATTTGCAAAGTTGAATCCCATCTGCCTTCCGGATACTTGACTTTGTCAGGTCCCTGGTCCCGCCAAGAAAACTACGACTGGAAATTATTCCGTAATGATCCAAAGGGTGCACTTTGGCGAGCGCCTGATCCTGATACTTTTCGTACGATTGTGACCTTAGATTTCGTCAAATTGTTGAATTCAAATTGCTGTCTTGGATTTAGATGCGAAGGAAACTACATCGAGTTTTTCTTCGATGGTGAGGTCCAACCGAATTCTTGGAAGGAATTGATGCCTAAAGTTGAGTCGATACTTAGATCGCTTCCATCTGAATCTACATCTTCTCTGGTGCACTAACGCCGAGCAAGTCAAGAGTGGTTTTCAATGTTCGCTTGGTTGCTTCGCACAGCTTCATTCGGGCGGCACTGAGTTCAGGTTGATCGGCTTGGATGACTCGGCAACCATCATAGAAGTAATGGAACGTTCGGGCGAGTTCGATTCCGTACGTCGCGATTCGGTGAACGCCGTAGTCTTCACTAGCTCGACGGACTTCGTCAGGTAGGTCAACAATTTTCTTGATGAGGGCTTTCTCGCGGTCGTTGGTGAGGAGTCTTGAAATGTCGCTTGATTGCGGAACCCCCACCCCTTCCCCTGGATGCTTCGCATCTCTCCCTCCCAAAGAGCAAGGGGAGGGTATTATTGTCTCTGCCTTCTGCAAGACAGAGCAGATTCGGGCGTGGGCGTACTGCACGTAAAAAACGGGGTTCTCGTCACTTTGCTTCTCGGCAAGGTCAAGGTCAAAGTCAAAAGTCGTGTCGTGGCTTCGCATAAGATAGAAGAAGCGAGAGACGTCTTTTCCAGCTTCCAGTTGCTCGGCTTCAGTGCCTTCGGGCTTGAGTTTAGTGCCGATCTCTCGCATGAGGTCGATGAGGGCATAGATGTTGCCATCGCGCTTGCGCATCGGGGCGGGCTTGCCATCTTTCACAAATCGGACGAGTTGGAAGATTTGGACTTCGAGCATCTTCTTAGCTTTTACCAATGCTTCTTCGCAGGCTTGTTGCTCTCCACTATCTTTATAGAGCTTCGCCATGATCTCATCTTCGATAGGCTCACCCGGTTTTGGCTTCTCCATCAGCATGGCTGCGACGACAGCGGTTAGTCGCCCGATGTAGCCGTGATGGTCGGGACCAAGGACGGTGATGAGTTTGTCGGCACCGGCTGGACGCTTGAATTTGTCTTTATGATAAGCAACGTCGCTCGCGATATAGGTCAGTCGTCCGTCACGTCGGCGGAGGACACGGTCCATGTCGTCGCCAAGCTTAGCGGACCGGAGCCAGAGAGTTTCTGAGGCATCACCAGCAGATCCAGAGTTATTGACTTCATTTCCCTTTGCTTTGACTATTGGAACCCCTCCATCCCCATCCCCTTCCTCCCCAAGGGAGGAAGGGATTTGACTATCAGCTTCCCCAAGCTCTTCATCTTCTTCCGACAAATCGCCTTTTTGCTCTTCAAACAAGACATCTTCGATCTTGCCGCCCTTAGCGAGTTTGAGTTTGGTTCGAGTCAACGAGTAGTCAGCGATACCTTTTGCTTCGAGAGAGTCAATTTCGGAATCGACCATTCCTTTATCGTGAAGGGATTGTTCGGAGAACCAAGTGTCATATTCGACTCCGAACTGAGACAGCACGGTCCGTTGAGCGTCAAGCATGAGCTTTTGAGATTGCTCTTGATACCAATCGATTGATTGGTCTCTAGTCGCAATCTTTTCGGCGACTTCATGAACATAGTCACCCTTATAGCCCTTGTCGGGAACTGGTCGTCCTTCGATGATTGCTTTGACAGACTCAGCGAACTGGCGCATCTGCTCGCTATTGACTCCGTCGTTAATATAGTATTCGCGGTGGATCGTGTGTCCAACTGCTTCGAGGACTTTGCAAAGCGTCGAGCCGTAGGCGGCACCACGACCAGAGCCGATCGTGATGGGTCCGTTTGGATTAACCGAAACGAATTCGACATTGATCTTGAGCGGCTTGGGTGCTCGGGATGCGGATTCGAGTTTGAAATCGGAGGTCAGAACCGTTTCGACATATCCGGCAACGAACTCGGGGTGAAGGCGAAGATTGATGAAACCTGGACCTGCGACTTCAACGC
>JBAXBU010000150.1:0-4499 GCA_037141835.1 Armatimonadota bacterium
TTCAGTATCGCCATCGCCATTCTCCGAGGGACACTGCTGTAACTGGCGGCAGCTACCTTGAAGCATTCAACAGTAACTCCAACGGTTTCCATGTGCACCACGCTGCCAAAGCGAATCTATGTCTCTTGTCCGGATAGTTTTTTTGTTTTAAGCGAATCCATTCGTACCCAATCATAGCCAAATTCTCACTTCCTTTGAATCGAGGGTTGCCAGTCATTATCTGATGGAATGCCACCGGACCTTCGATCGAAACGGTTTCCTGCAAGTTGGCTCACGGCAAGTTGCCAAGTGGAACTGGATTCGGCGATTTCACCAACCCAATTTGTCCTTATGGTTACGAGAAACAAATCCTGATAACCAAACCATTTTTCTTGGAGCATCGGTTGACCGGAGCGCACCTGTACCGGTGTGGAGCTATTCAGATCCGTTCGCAAATTCTGTGCACTGGACCGTAAACGGCTAAGGCTCTTCAGGAGGAGCTCCCTGGCATGGATCACCTTCTGGAACCAGGGGTGTAACCCAATAAATCGTCGGAACACCCCCTGGATCAAGCAAAGTATGCTCACAAGAGTTTGGATTAAAACTTTGTGCGCCGCACCGGCACGAATAAAAAAACCCACAGGGTTTGGTTTGTCCCGATGTATAGTCATCCTCGCCTGTTTCACCAGGACCGGCATACCGAACCCAAGAGTAAGTATCGTCTGCAGGCAACACCGATAAACCGCAACTACTTCCTAACACTGTGCATTCGTTCTCCAAACAATCTTCAGGCAATACCGCATCGCAGTTGCGCACAACTTCGACAAAACACCCTTGACAATGGCCCCTTGCATAGAAAAGCAGCAACAACAAAATTACCTGCGAAACGAGCAAAATACTACGCATATCATGACTCTCCTAGTATCGAAAGAATACCAACGTTCAGTAATTTTTTCCTATGGTTCAATTGCGCTACATCAACGCAGATGGATCAACACCTCTGTGTCCATCTCCGTCACACCATCCGTGGCAAGCATTACGATTCTCCCACTTTTTAATTGCACCAATTCATCATTCTCTGGAAGTATCGAAAAGTAGCACCTTGCCGTTTTGGAATCCATTTTTGCAACGCTACATTCAACCTTGGACTTGCCCGAAAAACTGCAATCCACTCTCAGTTCATCGATTTCACATACTGCATTCTCGCAGCGAATAATCCCTTCGCCAACAAGCCTAACGCGATCAATATCCCATCGGAAGACGATTCGATCAGGCAGGACCAAGAGATCATCGACTTTTCGCATAGAAATGCGAATAGAACTCTTTGTTGATCGGCCAGCATTCTCAATAAAGAAACTTCCCCGAATATTCTTGTCTCCCAAAAATCCTGGATTGAACGACGCCACAGCGAACACTTCGTCGCCAACCTGTGTTGGCTTCAGCTTTATAAATCCGAGCCCTTCATCAGTGCTGAGTTTTATCCTGCTTATTTCCTGGTCGCGACTAATCACCAAAGGAATACGAATGGAAACCTCTGGCCTTGTCAATTCCGATTGCTTCAGCGAAAACGAAGCAACCTTATCTTTAAATATGGCCACGCCCTTCAAGTTACATGAAAAACTCAAAATGAGAGTGCCTTCTTTCGCTGTTTTGAAGGAAAGCTGCCGTCGCTCTTTCGTTCCATTTTGTGAACAATCGACCTTGAGCGATCCTAACAATAAACCAGAATCACCCGCTTGAATCGTGATTGGGTCGTCAATTTCGAATTCACGCATCCCGACGTCAATATCCTTCAATTCCATGGCCGAATGCCTGTGATTCCGGATTAATAGTGCAAAACGAACTTTCTCGCCATCTGCCACATCGCCCAGATCAATCTTTTCCATGACGATCTGATCTTGTGAAAAGATATCCAGAATGAAAAACCTTGACTGGCCGGTAACTGGAACTTGCGCGACGCAACATATCGACGTCAAAACGACTAAAACGGCTGTGGCCATTTCTTATTCCTCTTCGTATTTCTTTTCCAGGAATGCTCTTGCGGATTCCAATTCGAACCTTGTCCCTTCTTCGCAGGGGAATTCGATTGAGTCTTCGTTGAACGCATGCCAATTGAACGTGCACGTGCTAATGCTATCAGCCTCGACCTCTTTTCCGTCTTTCAATCGCAGAAAGGTGTCATTCTTGAATGCGATACTCGCTAATCGAAATATCTCTTTGCATTTTTCGAACCTTGGCGTGGACGATAGAACCGTTCGTACCGTATTACCGTTTGTCAGATCAATGGTTCTGATCGAAGCCTCGGTCGGCATGGATGATACTGAGTCAAACTGCACGCTGAACAGCGTTGGATCATCCGGTTTTCTCGCCTTCGTAACCGTGACAGATCCGTCAATATTGCGACTCGAAGTACTATTTAACCATGTTTCAATCTCGGATTTCGATAGTTCTTCGCGCGAATTTTTTCGCAATGGGCTTGGAAATTGAAGAATCGTATTTTCAACCGCTGGCGCGCCACTCCATTGGAAAAATTGAGGTAGGGTGCATTTCCTGCGGATAAACGTTGGGGCCGTGGACAGTTCGGCAGTCATCGCACCATCAAAGTAAGTGAAAACGCCAAACTGCTCGCTTTTTTCATCTGCCTTGAAGAGTTTCTTTTCGTAGACAAAGACAATTCTCTCCGTTTCCCAGTCACAAACAATCCTACCCTTCAATCTGATTTCCGCGTTTGCACTATCGTCATCTTTGCCATTGCGTTCTTCAAATCCTGCCCATTGATCAAACGACACGTCGTAGTTCTTGATCGCCGACCTGTTTGCGCAGAAATACTCAATATACACAACGCCGGACTCCGAACCGTCTCCTTGAGGGTAGCTGGGAGACGCCTGCAGCAGAATGCAACCATACAAAAAAAAACGTCGGAGTGCTTCGGTTACCATACAAAACGCCCTCGAATCGTTTCGGTACGCGTACTATCGCCCGCCATTATTGTCAGATCTATTTTTTCGGTTAAATTCCGAAATTCTTCGAGCGATTGCTTTTCAACTAGAAACTCCAAACGATATAGGCCGGAACCTATCCTCCGTTGTTCTGTTTTGAATTTAATCCCAGACCTTGTCTTGCAATCGAAATCCAAGTCATCCGTCAAGAATGTACCTCGAGTCCGTATCACAATACTTCCAGAAATATTGAGGTCGGACACTGAATTGAAAACAACCACTGGTGTTAGAATTTCAATTTCCGGACGATCACGAACCACAATTTCAACTGGCCGGAAACTCTCGGAATCTTTCCCCACTTGCACGCGTCCCTGAATTGGCCTTGAACTGTCAATGCGTAGCTTGAGTAAGTAACTGCCGTTTTCAGATGCAATTGCAGCCGCGACCACACCTTGAAGTTCGTTGTCTACCTGTATTACGAGTTGCTCTGCTTTGAGAGAGTCACTAATCGTAATTGGGATAGCCTTTTGAACAAAGCCATCGTTGGACGAGCTCGGAGTTTGTGTGTCCAGGACGACCGATTCGGTTGCGAATGAAACCACATCTTTCACCGCCACTGTCAGCTGTAGAATAATCCTCTGCACCGCCCCCTCGGTCATGATAACAATATCGATTTGCTTCCGCGGCTTTCTTTCGTTCTTGCCAATAACGATGCGGAACTCGCAGGTTTCCTTTGACCGCGCTGGTAAAGAAACTGATGGCACAATCGCCGTCGTGCAACTACATCCGACAGAAACCTTTTTAAACTCGAAAGAATCTTGCAACGCGTTTTCAATGTTGAGCTTGACATTTAGAACGTCACCAGGCCCTGCTTGGCCCAAATCGATCTTCTCGATGACGTTTCCATCATTCGATTCCGTAACAGCTAAATCAAGCTCAACGAAACGTTCCTGACTCCGGACTTCTTGACCCGTCAGTATTGAAAGTAGAACAGTAGAGAACAACATCAACACACCAAATATTCGATATTCGCCAGACTTCATCGGTTGTTAATGCTGGAGGACATTCGCAAGGACGAGTTAACCGCCAATTTCTAATCATGAGCATCATGATTCTTGACTCTCTTTTTCTTTCCGCATTTCTCAGAAACCGAAAAGAACATACCGGCGTCTTGATGCCCAATCAAGAAAAAAGCAGATTTTTTTTCGAATTTTTTGATTGTCATGCGCAATTGGCATTTAAGGCAACGGTATGCCACCCGAAAATCGCATTGTGCGCATAAGGTAAGTCGCTTTGAGACAAGGAGTTATCTCCTCGGGCAAAAATGGTTCTTCGGGAATTTTAGTGGCTAATTTTTGCCGGTAAGAGGTCGAGCTTACCACGGAAGAACGGAATGCGAATGCGGTATCTCTGGGAGGATTGAAAGTCAGGCGGTCGATTTCATCTGCTTCGGAAGCGTTGCCTTCACCGTTCTTGGCACCGAACTTAAGTCTCAGTGCGTCTACGCTCTTCGTGCGTTGGCGTTAAAGGAAATCGAACTCTCCGATTGGTTTCCAGTCTTCCGGAGGGAACTCTTTTCCG
>JBAXBU010000151.1:0-4461 GCA_037141835.1 Armatimonadota bacterium
CACCTCGACCGAATCGTCAGTCTCGTCGGATTCTTCGATCTGGAAGGCTAAGCATGAATCAATCTGTAGATCTTGGACAAAGTCCACTTAGAAACGGCAAGCCACGTTGTGGGTGGGACCATATCTCCGAGTTCCAAGGCCATGTTGTGCCTGCTTACCCGACATTTCCGTCTCGCGAACCTCGTCGGAATCTTCGATCTGCGAACGGCGTCTAAGGGACGCCCCGCTTTGCGGGGGCTGGGAGGATAAGCAGGAATCAGTCTATAGATCTTCGACAATTTCCGCCTCGACGCGCATAGCCTTTTCCCTAACCGAGCCATCGCCCGCGTCTACCCAACGATCCCGTCCCGCAAACCTTGCCTTCAGTCCCCAATGCAGGGCCCTAAACCCTCCAAATCTTCCGGGTTTTACAAAGAACTCGTCAAACAACTGAACAAAGGTAGAAGTAAAGGGTATATTGGAGTACAATAACGCAAAAGTGTCATCGCATTCATCATTTTGATCCCTGCGAAAAGTGCTACAAAAATGAACTTTTCCGAAATTAGGTTCAATTCTTTACCAAAACCAATGAGAACCCCTATCGCTTTACGCCCAAGATGCCCTTTGTGCCAGAGGGGCCGATGAGTCCAAACATTAAGGTAATCGCAACTGCTGGACGATAAGGGGGGAGTAGTGCCCTGCTTGGAAAAATGTAACGCATCTTTCAATTGCCCCTTTCCCTTTCCCTTGCCCTTGACACGCATTCACTTTGAGCCATGAATTTTGAGCTGTGAGCCCTGAAATTCCGTGCTACGTTTTTTTGAAAATCTTCCTAGATAGGTTCAATTCTTTACAAAAATGACAATGTTGGCCGAGCCGGTAGATATCCTTTTAGCAATCAATACATAAGTCTAACGAGGACTAATCCGTGGTTTAATGAGGATGTAAACTGGATTAGAACGGGACCAAACAATTGATATTCACCTCACTTTGCCTACGATTAATCCTCACAACAACACCGGATGGTGCTACATCCAACGTCGTTAGCTTTATAACCCAAGAGCCAGATTCGCATCGAGTTTTCCTGCGATCTTACGATGCCTCTTCGGGAGAAGTTAAAGATGTGGCTTGGACTGACTTACTAGCTGATGACCAAATCCTTGATGCGCAAAAGGACACTCCCAGTGCGGATATCTGGATACTTTCGAAGCATGGTGCAAATGGTCGGCTAACGAAATTCCATCGAATTGGCAACCTGATGAAAGCGTTGAAAGACTCGAGAAATCTCCAGAAAGGGAGGTTTCAATCGGTTCTACCTCTCGGAAATATTGCGACGGTTCTTTGGATGAATTCAGAGTTCGATGATTCCGAGAGTAATGGCCTCTCCCGTGACGCAATGTTAGCCCGCGACGGACGAACAATTATTGTGACCGATTCGCGTTCGTTTGCCGGCTCTTCGTCTGGTTGGATCAGTTCATTTCTGATCAGTGCGGGCAAACTTCGGCTGAAAAGTCAGCTTAACTTCATGGATGAGGTAATGTCGGTCGCTCAAACCAAAGGGCACCTTGTTTTGATGCGCAGTAATTGGGGTTGGAACTCACTGAAGGTGACTCCTAGTAGCCGCTTAGTCGTAGAACGATCGACGTTGACAGAAAATAACCAATGGCAGAATATGTGGGCTAATTCATCTAGCGATCGCGTATATCTTGTTAGAAACGGAGAAATAGCCACGGCTAGCGTCGCCTCGAATGGAAACGTCAGTCTGGCCCGTAACACTTTAAAGGTTTCTTTGGGGTCTGAAGAAATTTGGTCGGCTAAAGGTAGGTTTGTCGGCGACCACCTACTTCTCTTTCTTCAAGGTGGCTATATTTTGAACGTTCTGGTTATGCCCTCCGGCGATCTAAAAGTTTTGGGGAAAAAAGCCGTAGGTTCGGTTGAAATATGGCCAATTTAGATTTTAGCGATTGACAGAGCTAGGACCGAGGTCTCCTATTTTATGAAATATAGAAGAACTAATCCGTGGATTCAACCCAAGGCAGCCGGGCACTGACGAGTCACTTGGAATTCCTGGCACGAGCCTATTTGCGGCCGTAGGGATTGCACAGCAGCATTACGTCTCGATTGAGTCAATGCCAATTAATCCCGACGATGCAAACAGGCAATACTATTTTGAATTTGGTAGACTGGGCTGGCAAACTCCGTGAAAAAGACTCCTCTTGTCATAGCCATTCTTGCAATTGCTTTGGTCATTGTAATTCCCTGGCAACTCCGTATTGCAAAGGCGAGACAGGGACTACCTACGGCAACGGTTCTTAGTCAAGGAAATGCGATTTCCGTCGATCATGCCGGACCTCCCTGGGAAGAATTTTTTTCAATTGATCCAATTGTGGTAGGCAAGATGAAATCAATACTAACGGAAGGCATTTCAAGTGACCTACTATTGGCCACGCGCCCGGATGGTCAAGGTCTAATCAGGGTTTGGAATTATGATGCTAATGGGTACAAGCATGTTGTTTGGACAGTCAGTTTTGACCCTCAGAAGCTTCATAAAGGTGTATACCGAGAGGACTTCACGTCGCTCGTAGATAAGGTCTACGGCCAACGAGAAAGCTCGTTTGTAACTTTGATGCGTGTTCTTCATGAGTCCAGCGAGGATATAGAGAAACAAAAGAAGCATGAAGAAACTGAGAGAGAAAAGGCGGCTACTCAAAAGTAAGTTGAATTAAACTTGGAGAATCTTAATCTTGTGCGCGGAAAAGAACTCGATCCTATGCGCCTTGTGAGCACTACCACGTCAACATAGTTTTGACGAGTCACGTTGAGAGCAGGAAAATCCTTAGATCTGGGTGTGACCTGCTTACCCGACCTTTCCGTCTCGCGAACCTCGTCGGAATCTTCGATCTGCGACCTGTCCGCCGAAGCCGCAGGCGAAGGAGGACGAAGGAGCTGGGAGGATAAGCAGGAGAGACTGGCAGTTACTAAATGACGACCGGGTAAAACTCCGGAATTCCGCGAGAGGGAAAGCTGATCTTCAACATGGGCAAGTCGTCCAACACCATCAGGCATTCTCATTGCAAAACCATCTGAACGTAAATCGCGGCATATTGATATGCCCCCATTTTCCGTACCACCCAATCGTTGTAAGCTCTTCAACCTTGCTGATTGTCAAACTCCCTGCCACCAACCTCCGAGAAGATCACCAAAAAAAGTTAGTTGAGTTGAACAAAGATAGAATAAAAGCGTATAATAACGTATGCTTTCAACATTATTGGTCTCTGCGCCCTTCCCCCGAACCTCAACATCTCATATCATGTGACCAAAAGCTGACACCTGACAGCTTCGTCACAAAATGAACATTTTAATAGTTTTGATTCATCTATTTCGCCCTCGACAAATTAACCCACTATTTTTCTTACCCCCGTTCAGGAACCTAAACCAATCCAAATGACGCTTAAAACGATTACAAAACTGAGCCATTCACGTCTATTCTTGCTTGAAGCTAGAGGCTTGCAGCTAGTAGCTCAACTTCCATGGAGCTACATTTTTTATCCATTCCCGAATTTAGGTTCAATTTGTTACCAAATGACTAACTCGAGCGCTCCTGTGACTGAAGTCTCCTCCAAAGAATGGAGGAGTGGCGCGTGAGGGCTTTGCCACGTGACGAGGTGGATGATTGTTACTTTCTCACATTCTTTCAATCTGCTTGCCATCGCCCCCATTTTTTAAGCCACGTGCCCGATCTTCGAGCCCTGCCCATTGGAGCTACATTTTTTAACCATTCCCGAATTTAGGTTCAATTCCATACATGACATCTCAAAATCTACGTCCAAAAAACATAACTGACACTCCCAAATCCAAAGCGTACACATTGGGGTTACAATACGTCAACCATCGCCCGTATACTCTTGCTATGAGTTCAACAACGACTTTTTGGCAGGACGTACTTTCGAAGGGGTTTCGACACCTCGCCGAGGATCTGAACCTTGCTCAAGTTCAAGAGCTCTTCCACACCTACTCAACCCACAACTACAAGCCCCTGCCGATTAACCTCATGCGAGGAGACGGAATCCGCGTTTGGGACGAAAGCGGTAAAGAGTATCTCGACTTTATCGGTACCTATTCCGCGACGGCTCACGGGCACCTCAATCCAACCATTGTCAAAGCCCTCAAGGATCAACTAGATGCAATTGCCGTCACGTCTCGCGCCTTCTACAGCGCCGAGGTTGGCCTTTTTTGCAAAGCTCTCGCGGACTACAGCGATCTGAATATGGTCTGCCCAATGAACAGCGGCGCCGAAGCCAACGAAACTTGCATTAAACTCGCAAGAAAATGGGCTTACACGGTCAAAGGCATCCCCAATGATCAAGCGGAAATTATTGTCTTCCAAGATAACTTCCATGGTCGCACAACAACAATCGTTGGATTTTCGACCGAGCCCGCCTATAAAGCTGGATTCGGTCCCTTTACTCCGGGTTTCAAAGT
>JBAXBU010000152.1:0-4456 GCA_037141835.1 Armatimonadota bacterium
GCGATTTCAGAACCCGTGGAGTGACTGCTTGTGACTTTAATCGTGACGGAGCCGTGGACGTTTACGCCTCGAATTACCGATTGCAGCCAAATGAACTTTGGCTCAACAACGGCAAGGGAGAATTGAAAGATGTTGCCACTGCCAACAATGCCTTGGCTACATCACCTGGCTTCGGCGGCGGACACTCTATTGGCGCAGCCTGGGGCGACTTCGACAACGATGGCGAATTTGACTTATTTGCCGGAAACTTCGCCCACGTCGATAGTCGTGGAGACCAACCAAAGTCACGTTTCCTCCGAAATCTCGGTTCAAAAAGTGGATACAAATTTGATGACTTAGGAACCTGTGGCGTGTTCTACCAGGAGTCTTACGCTTCGCCAGTCGCCGGTGATTTTGACAACGACACGAACCTTGATCTCTTCTTTACAACCGTCTACGGTGTAGCGTCGTTCAGTAAGCCGAACTTTCCCATCCTCTTGCACAACGACACTGGATTCAAATTCTCAGATGTCACACTGGCATCGGTAGTCAATGGCCTCCCGCCAACTTACCAGGCCGCAACTGCGGATATTTTCAATAAGGGCCAGTTGTCACTGTGCTCGGGAGGAAAGTTGTTTTCTCCTTCGTCACCATCAAAGCGACATTGGTTAGAAGTTCGTCTACAAGGCGACGGAAAGACCGTAAATCGAAGTGCGATCGGTGCCCAGGTTCGAATTCGGCTTCACAACAAAACTCTGAGTCGGCAGGTTGAGTCTGGCACCGGCGAAGGTAACCAGAACGACCTAAAGCTCCACTTCGGACTGGGTGATTATAGTGGCAAAGTCAATCTGGACATTGTGTGGCCAGGCGGACGAAAACAGTCAGTTCGCGGCGTAAAGATGGATCAGATTGTCGATATGAAGTTTCGGAGATAATCAAGGATCAATCCAGACTTCCAATGACATTTCTAAAATCGTCCTGCCAAACCCCTTTGTTAGCTTCACTCTCATGATAAAGTAAGGCTCACTACGATGAAAGTCAAAGCATCTATCCTTGCCCTCACCGCAATCTTTTCCATCAGCGCACAGGCTCAACAAACCAACTCCGTTGATCCACGGGCAAATGAGACCAAAGAGCAACGAGATGCGCGAATGAAATGGTGGCGCGAAGCCCGATTCGGAATGTTCATCCACTGGGGCGTTTACTCCGTCCCAGCCGGAACCTACGACGGAAAGCAAATTGGCGGCATTGGCGAATGGATCATGCGGAGCGCAAATATTCCCGTTGCCCGATATGAACAGTACGCCAAACAATTCAACCCCGAAAAATTCAATGCAACTGAATGGGTCAGCTACGCCAAAGCCGCCGGCATGAAGTACATCGTCATGACCGCAAAGCACCACGATGGCTTTGCGATGTATCCAACCAAAGTTTCAGACTGGAACATCACCGCTCGCAGTGAATTTAAGCGCGATCCGATTGGCGAAATGTCCGCCGCTTGCCGCAAAGCCGGAATCAAATTTGGCGTCTATTACTCGCAAAATCTGGATTGGCACCACGCTGGCGGAGGAACCGCCGGATCAGCCTGGGACGACGCCCAAAAAGGTGATTTCCACAAGTACGTTCGCGAAATCTCGGCTCCTCAAGTCAACGAATTGCTCACCAATTACAAACCAGCAGTCCTATGGTGGGACATCAACGGACCATTTGATGCCGAAGAAATTAAAGCTTTAACCGCGTCGTTCCCCAAAGTGCCAGGACTCATCTCAAACAACCGCCTTGGCGGTGGCGTGCCGGGAGATACTGAGACGCCCGAACAGTTCATTCCTGCGACCGGCTTCAAAGGTCGAGACTGGGAAACCTGCATGACCATGAACGACACGTGGGGATTCAAAAGTTATGACAATAACTTCAAATCCACAACCACCTTAGTTCGAAACCTGATCGATATCGCTTCAAAGGGCGGAAACTATTTGCTCAATGTAGGTCCAACTTCCGAAGGAATTATTCCAGCTCCCGAAGTTGACCGCTTGAAGGAGGTCGGCCAATGGATGAAAGCAAATGGTTCGAGCATCTACGCCACCAGCGCCAGTCCATACCGAAAACTAGCATTCGATGGACGGGCAACGGTAAAAGGTAGCACCTTATTTCTCAATGTCTTTACTTGGCCATCGATCGGTATTTCGATCCAGGGTCTTCAAAATTCAGTAAAAAGCGCTGTCGTAATCGCAACCGGTGAAAAACTATCGGTTGAGAAAAAAGCCGACGGCTCATACGTCATTGATCGCCCATCAAGATTGGATGCAATTTCTACCGCGATTTCCTTAACATTAGATGGACCGCCAACCGTTGTAGAGCCCGAAATGCTACTCGGACCAAGCAAAACGGGGATATTCAACCTCAATGCCGAGGGTGCAACCCTTGATGGCGACGAAATCAAACTTCAAGAAAGCGGCGAAAACGCAAACATTGGATTCTGGACCAATCCAAATGACGCCATTACTTGGAAAGTGAACCGCCCTGGAACCGACACCACAGAATATCAAGCCAAACTCGAATTCGCATGCCCCGAAGGTGTTGAGGGCAGTAAATTTAGAATTCTTGTAGACGACAAACCATCCGGAGTTAAGGGAACAGTAACGAAAACGAAGAGTTGGAACGACTTTGAAACAATGAGTTTGGATGGCTTAATTCGATTAACTCCCGGCAAACATCTCATCAAAATCAAGGTTGACCAAATGCCAAAATACGCAGTCATGAATGTGAAGCGACTGGCCTTGACTCCAGTCGTAAAATAGGAAGAGGACATGATAAGGTTAGATCGAGGCACCACAAATATCATCCTATTGGTTGGATGTGCGGCTTTTATGGGAGTCGGTTTGTCCCTCCCTCAAAAGCAAACTCCAAAGACCAAGCCCCAGGATCCGGTCAACTTTTCGCGAGACATTCTACCGATCCTAAGCGACAAATGCTTCTTATGTCATGGACCAGATTCGGGAACTAGAATGGCCGGTCTCAGACTCGATACCTCCGAAGGGGCTTTCGCCAGCAGAAATGGCAAGTTTCCGATGGTCCCCAATCGACCCGACCATAGCCTCGTAGTCAATCGCATTAACAGTACAACGAGCCCGATGCCGCCAAAGTCGAGCACAAAATCGCTTACGAAGTCAGAAATCGCGCTCATCATTCGTTGGATAAAGGAAGGGGCCAAGTACAGCAAACTCTGGTCATTCGAGCCACTTCCTTTAACCGTCGCCATACCAAAAGTTACGGGTGATTGGGGCAAAGACGACCTCGACATGTTTGTTCTTGCCCGTCTTAATCGAGAAAAGCTATCTCCGAGCCAACCGGCATCTCGCCTTCGTTGGCTTCGCAGAGTCACTTTTGATCTGACCGGATTACCGCCAACAGAAACTGAAATTTCGAGCTTTGAAAAGGACGAAAAGCCCAGATCCTTTGAAAGAGTTGTCGACCGACTCTTGGCAAGCCCCCATTACGGAGAACGGGTAGCCGTAGATTGGCTCGACGCTGCCCGATATTCGGATAGTTATGGGTATCAATCCGATCTTCTTAGTCCAACCTGGCCGTACCGCGATTGGGTCATCAATGCCTTCAATCGAAATCTTCCCTACAACCAGTTCCTTACCGAACAAATTGCTGGCGATCTTATTCCCGAAGCAACCAGAGACCAAAGGCTCGCAACTGCCTTCAATCGATTGCATCGTCAATCAAACGAAGGCGGATCAATCGCTGAAGAATATAAAACAACGTACGCATCAGATCGGGTCGAAACATTCGGAACTTCCGTTCTCGGGCTAACCGTCGGATGCGCAAAATGCCACGATCACAAATTTGATCCGATCACTCAGAAGGATTACTACCAACTCTTCGCATACTTCAACAACATAAAAGAATATGGATTGTTGTTAAGCTCAGAAATCGTTCCGACGCCTTCCCTTTTGCTTCCAACTCCAGCGCAAGATACGCAACTAAAAAAGCTGAGGTCAGCTGATACCGCGGCGAAAAGCAACCTGTCTTCCGCCAAACAAGCGGCCAATCAAACCTACGCAACTTGGCTATCGACCAAGCCAAGCAAAGCCGAAATCCCTGGCCTGATCGGTAAGTTTTCGTTTGAAAACCTAGCCGACGGAAAATTTGGTAACGAAGTCAAAGGCGATGCTAGCGCATCCAAAATGGGAGCCGTCAACTTGGTTCCTGGGCATCAAGGTCTAGCAGCCGCACTTGATGGCGACAACGCCATCTTAGTTAACGGACTTCCCGGCAAAGAGCGCAATGAATCGTTCACCTGGTCTTTTTGGGTGAACGATCCTCGAGCAACCAAAGCGCCAATTGTTATTCAGCATCGCTCGGGCGGAACCGATGTCGGCTTTTGCGGATTTGACTTGATTTCCGAAAATGGATATCTAACCGCCCGCGTCATGCGCCATTGGCCGGGCAACGCTGTTGGTATCCGGAG
>JBAXBU010000153.1:0-4438 GCA_037141835.1 Armatimonadota bacterium
CGAGCAACCGCTCCCACCGATCTCACTGAGTACAGCGCTAATTCGGACGAACTCCGGAAAATCTTCGCTCTCAGTGCCAAACCTGACGACTCACAAGATCTGATCGATCGTTCTCAACAAATCCGACGCTGGGAACTCGAAGCACAAAAGCTAATAGCTCGAGCACCAAGCCGGAAACGGGACAAACTTCAAAAAGTACGTGACAACTGGGCACGATCGTACGAAGTTTCGTTCAGGGACTACGTCAAGTTCATGTCTGATGCATTCTCACTCCCGAGCAACTCAGACGACCTCGAACAATCACGAAACAGTGATTACGACATGTTTGATGACGAAGACGAAGAAGAAGACAACCGAGAACTCAACCGCTCTTCACCAGATGACAATGACCTCAGCAAATGGTCAGACAAACAATGGTACAACCTCTTCGCCAGAAGCATGGTCCCAAACCACCCTCTGATGGGCAACGCCACTGCAAGCGTACAGACTCTCTCAAGAGCCATCAGAGCACAAACACGCCACCCAGCAGCAGAGCGATTCATAAACTGGATCGCAGCTGAAGACTTCGGCATTCACGGAAGGTTCAACCACGTCTTCATTCCGAACTACGTGTACCTCCCAAAGGATATCCTCACAGCCATTGGAAAAATCACACTGAATGTCACAGACGTGCATTACCACCTGATATGGCAAAAGCTCTACAGAGCCAGGCAAGAAGCTGCCGCAGCTTACCAACTCCAACACAAGGAGCTCAAACCATCTGAATGGATTGACGCATCCCCCTGGGTGAACATCCTCGAAGATGTACAAGTTGCAAAACCTTGTTTCACGGAACACCTCGATGTCCTACAAAACAAGTCCGCAATCCAGAAGACACCCTTCGCCACACTGCATGGCACGGCAAGATCAGTCATCTATGACAGATTCTTTCGCCCGTTGGAGAGGCTCATAGCCATCGACATGCCGCTACACGAGACACTCATCAAAGCCCTCTCGAGCGACATCGAAACAGACAACTTAGCAAAAATCTTTACTAAGTTGGCCGGGCTACCTGGTCTACCAGACCACGTACGAGCTGCGTACATCATGGAAAACATGTCCACAGTCAGACATCTCCATTCGTCAGCCTTCACACCGCTGAGAGCGACGCAAACTCCGCCTCACCGGATGGCCCCGCGAACCAAAGTGATCGCAGGCGACAAACAATTTTCATTGGACGGCAACGATCATCTCGAAACCTCCGAACGATCACTGGATCCAAACGAATCCCAGCCCAAAACGTTCGAAAGCCGATACTTCGTCGCCCAACGAAACCTGCGAGAAAACTTCTCAGCTATCAACAACATTCAAAAACGAGTGGAACAGTTGAAACTCGCAGCACGCACCAGCGTATCCTCCGATGACTTCACCAAAATGAACATCGAACGGATGAAACTACTCGACCAGATCGGTTTCATCAACATTGGAAACATCCGATTGATGAAAGATTTGCACCAGCTGACAGAGCAACAACTCAACAATTCCAAGAGATACGAAATGAGATCCAACTCAATGCACGAGATAATCACATTCCAAAGCTTGCGACACAAAGAGATTGAAACGCTCTTAACCCAACTGGACGACTGGTACGAAGAACGCAAAACACACAGACTTCGAATGAAAGCACTCAAAAAGCAAGTGGATGCATTTCAAATCACGAAATCGTTCATTCCCAGCTTCGACGAGTCCCTCAGACACTTGGAACTCATCCAAGCCCAACTCGACTTGGACAAGAAGATCGAACAATTGTCAAGGTTCATCGAAATCGCTGTCACTGTCTGCGAACAAAAATCCGACGAAATGGATGCTAAAAGCAAGACGAAATTGGAAAAATCCAAGAAACAAGAGATGCGATACATTCAACAAGAAAAAGCAGCCTCTCAATCGTCAAGCCCCACACCATCAACGTCAACTGGGAAAACACGGTTAACGGACAAGTTCAAAAGGAAGCAACCTTCCTCATCTCCTGACAAAGTTCAAGCACTATTCAGGGCATCAAAATGCACCAAGATGGACAACTCCCCACCAAAGCCACCTCCTCGCACTGCAACGAGTCGAGAAGCTAACGTGTTCTCCTGGAAAACCTCACCAGTCCGACCACATGACAAATCCATGCGGCCCGACACACCGGTTGACAAACCACACACATCGGTAAACTATGGCAACACGAAACGGTTCGTAAGCCAAGTAAGCCACAAGGTACAAAAATACCTTCCGATGCTCGGACGCACCGGCGATCGACAACCTCCAAAAGAGGATCTGACTCAATCGGAATTCAAAGAAATTCAACGAGATTGGACTTCATCCGAATCAGAATCAGACAAAGGTCACGACGTAGCGGATGATTACCCCCTACTCAGACCCCAGCCGAGTCGCTACTCACGTAGACCCAGCATCGAATCACGTCCTGCAATGACGTTAAACTTAGCCGATCACTCAAGTGGAGGTCAGGCAACCCCCACACATGAGTCAATCACGACGCTACCTACACAAGGAACGTCGAACCGGAACTTCACCGTTGCTCCATCGAACATGAAAAGAAGCCCTCGTTCAGACAACCTACAGGCTCTACAAGGAAACGAATCACACTTCAAACCCATTGTACCGCCCAGAAGAACAAGTCTCACCAAGGCATCAACCAGTTCGACACACGCAAGTACTGAGCCAACCCCACACTGGCGAGAACAACTCCAACCAGTTGTGCAGTTCAGAACTCACTACAAATTCGGAAGTCACCAACCACCAGTTGAAATCAACTTCGAACAAGGAGGAACCGTTCAGCCTACACACACCACGAAAACCGATGGCCGGGCTGAATACAACTACCCTCCGACACAACGAAGTCGACTGCGCCAAGGGACATCTGAAACGCATGAGCAATCCGAACCGGACGGAAAACCTACAAGATCAGGCACTGCAACCAGATCTGAGGTTAAAGACCGGAAAGTCTACTTGAAAACCGACAACGCCTACGATTGCATCCCACGCAACAACGGCATTTGTCGTCCGACCTCAAGTATATCCGGAGATTCCGACTCAAATGATGATCGTATGCCACCCCTTAGGCGCCAAAACGCCATTCGGAGACGTCGTTCGCCAACTCCTGCTAGACCAAAATCTCAGCCAGGAATCCTGACGACACAACAAGAACGACTCATCGCACTGGCTCACGGAGAAGCAAAGTTGGAACCCAACATGAGACCAACTTCTGCAGGAGGTAACAAGTACAAACTGCCAGTCCAGCCCCAAAGGCCGCGACCAGAATACATCGAAACCCCCAACACTCCGAGACCAGTCCTTCAAGTCCCTCTACCTCCGAAGAAAAGGTTTCCGAGAGAAATGTCTCCAAACACTCAAAGAGTAAAACCGGCCTGTGCCAGAAGACTCTTTCCCCCAGAAGAGAAAGAGAGAGACAAGGAAGAAGAAGTCCCATACTGGAACAAACTTCCAAACCAGCCGCAAAAGGATCTGGGACAATACGTTCCATGGAGAGGACGCAATCCCGATTTCGCGCCAGAATGGGCCAAAGGCAGATACTGTTCGGACGACCTCGCGATTCTACCAAACCAAGATGAGAAGGCTCTCATGACGTCACACAATGACTACAAAAGCTTCCCAGTCACTGGAATCAACAAGGAATCCGCAATCACGCTTCTGACCGTCCTCCAGACAAGCGCACCAACTCAGATCCAAATCTCCGAATTCGATCTTGATGAAGAGTCTTACTACTATTTGACTCTTCCAATCAATCGATTCAAACAGCTAATTGAGCAGCTGAAAGAGCTCAACAGGACGTACACCGAACCACAGATCAACAGTGTCGATCTCGCAGTCAATACAGAAAAGTCTATCCTTGACGAAACGCTGATCTGGAGAAACAGCAGCAACAAAGTTGAGGACCACCTGGACATTGCGATTTACGACAAGGCTACCACTGCCGGTGTTGAGCGTACTGTCTCCCTAGACTACCATCTGGGTGACGATAGCAGGAAGTCGATCACGTTTCCCTGGCTCCACTTGTCAAGATTTGTCTACTTCGGTCACGCACTCCTAGAACAAGTCGAATCTCAGACTTGCTCGACCATTAACTAAATTCCTTAGTTAATGAACGCCGTTTTAGAATAAGTTCTCACAACTGAATCTGCAAACGTGAAGCGAGTAACCACTGAAATACTTGCAACTCGAAAAACAGAGAGGTACTGCGAAGAAGGCTCTATTTCAGCAACCAAAAGCTGATAGATCCAACAAAAGACCTACCTTAGCAACCCAACGGCTAATAGGTCTGACAACACCTGACGTACTCAACAATACTGATGCGTCCACAGGCCAGCCTCAAAGAAGTGAGACATCTAGAAGAAAAATCCAGTCGAGGTTTTCGGTTTTTACGACATCGTCACAA
>JBAXBU010000154.1:0-4268 GCA_037141835.1 Armatimonadota bacterium
TGGAAGGAGCCTTAGGCTCACGACGTTTAGCTTTCTACCGTTAACGTCGGTCCATTCGGCGGCAACAAAGTCATTGATGAACTTGGACGTCTCGAGTCGAATTAGTTTTCCACGAGCGATAATTGAGGCATCTGGACCAGAAATATATGTGCCTTCATCGCCAAAGAATAGTTTCGCCAGCTTTTGGAGTTGCCCTTTGTCGCAAGATTCTTGAAAGAAAACGATGTCGGGATTTTGGGCTTTCACTTCTTCGGCAGCGGCGTAGGTTCCTCCGGCGCAATTGAGGCTCACGACTCGGAGGTCATGTGCCTGCTCGGGCAATAACATTCGAGGAAAGCTTTTGCCTTCATCGACGAAGAGGTAGACGAACAATATCCAAACCAAGAATAACTGGAGCCTCGAACTATTTGATAGGAGGACTAGAGATATTCCAATCATTGCGCCGAACCAAGCAGGCCAAACCGTAATTGCGTAAGTGGCATCGGTTCGGAATGAATAAAGGGTACTGAGAACGAGGAGGAAGGCAAGGCTCCACCACGGCGAAATAGTTTTGCCCCTTCTCCTCGGGGAGAAGGGGGTAGGGGGTAGAGGGGCATGACGGTTAGCCATTAGGAGCTATGTGAAAATGGAGGTCGTCCGGTTCGGTCTTCACAGATTTTCTGGATGTAGCTCATCCAGTCCGTGCAAGGCTCGTCACCAAGTCCAAGATAATCAACATTTTGGATTCGAATCGTGAGAATTCCATGCTTCGATAAACATTCGTCTCGGATTTTGTCACGAATAACATCATGAAGGTCGCTGTCCATTTCGATGCAGACTTTTGCTTCTGGACAATAGAAATCAAGGGTGTATTGACCGATTGGGAATTGGCGCCGGAAACGAAATCCGAGTTTGTCGTTTCTAATTGAACGCCACATCCACTTCTCAGCAACCGAAGGGTTCTTTCGATATGCTCTAGCACGATTCCTTGCTCCTTCAGACTTGTTTCGCATTTCGAGTTTGTACCTTACATTCTAGCGAGTTATCCTTCGAACCCCTCCATCCCCTGCCCCTTCCTCCCAAAGGGAGGAAGGGATCGAAATTACAATTCCTTGAATTCGTCAATTGGTTCCGGGGATTTTGTGTGTCCGTCGGCGAAGCTCAGTGAGAATCGGCCTCCATGGACGGAAAGAAAATGGGATTTTCCGTCCGATTGAGATTCGTGTTTGGTGGATTTATATTGCCCAAAGCCAACAATGCGGTCACGCATGAGGGGAGTCTGGGATGGGTTCTCAATGTCGGAAAGGTTTAACCGTCGTTTGCCAGTCGAGTACTCGGGAATAACACCTCGAAGGGTAAGACAATGAACATATGACATCAGTCCTGGAATCCCCTCTTGGCTTGTTTGTGAGAAGTCTTTGTCTTCCGGGCAAATGTACGTCGGTTTATTTTTAAGATACGGGAAAATTGTCGTAACGAATTTAGATGCGCTTTCCGGTCCATCGAACGAGAAGTTCTGCGGAAGGCAATCGTCATAGTCTGAACTGTACATGATGTTTGCAAGCGTAATTTGCTTGAGGTTCGAAATGCAGCTTTCATGGGGATCATGTCTCTGTCGAAAGAAAACAATGGGAAACAAGACCGTGACTAAGGCGACAAAGCCACAGGCAATGATGAAGAGTTTTAAAGTCCGCCACTGTACTGGCTTAGGCTCGTTTGGTTGATTTGACTCCATTGTTACAATTCCTTGAATTCATCGATAGTGGACTTTGACTTTGCATGCCCGTCGAGATAGGCGAGATTGAATAGAAAGTCATGGGGAGACTTAAAGTGGGACTTACCGTCTTGGGGTGGCTGGCTATTTTTTGATTCGGGGAGCCCGAAACCCCGAATTGGGTCGCGTAGGAAGGGAGTGGTGGCTGCAGCTTCGACATCAGATTGACGAAGGACTCGCTTGCCAGTCGAGAATTCGGGAATGACTCCGCGAAGAGTGAGCGAGTGAACGAACGACATTTTGTCGGCTAATCCTTCTTGGTTCGGTTGGTACATTTTGTCATCGAGCGGGCAAAGGTAGACGTCTTTGTTCTTGGTGTAGACAGTCGTTACGTCGATCAACTTTTGCGTGGTTTCTGGACCATCGAAGGTGTAATACGGCGGATAGCAATCGTTATTGTCATCGATGTACATGAGAGTTGCGGTGGATAACTGCTTGAGGCGCGATAAGCAAATGGATCTGTTTGGTCGGTATCCGCTACGAGAAAATGCAATTATCAGCATGATCACTATAATTGCGATCATCACGAGCCCCACAATGAGCTCCAATACAAAATGAATCCGGCTATGTTTCGCTTGCTCGCTAAAAATTCTCATCGACCTGAGTCCATTATAAGAGTTTCATAAGTCAGCGGTGTAGTTTTCTTTCTTGCGTTTGACATGTCCGTCGAGGAAACTGATGTTGAATCCTTGTTCAACCCCATGGAGAGATCGGGGGACACCTGCCTCGGTTCCTCGGATAGGGTCGCGAAGGTAAGAGACGCTGGCGGGATCAGGGATAGAGGACGGTTTAAGGATGCGAGAACCAGAGTCAAAGTTAGGGATTGCTCGCTTGAGAGCGTTGGTATGAACGTACGTCATATCGAGAACTTTTGTGGGCCTGTCTTCTAGCTGATCGCCGGGTTCATAGATTGCGGTATCAAAAAGGCATCGGAAAATGGTGTCACTTTTCGAGTAAGGCATCAGGTCGGTCATGAATTTTCGCTCATTGGTCTGCCCGTCAAAAGTGAAATTTCCTGGGAAAGTCTCGTTGTTATCTTCGGCATACAAGATTGCGGCTAACGTGATTTGCTTTAGGTTCGAAATACAAGCAGCCCTTTTTGAATCAACTTTCGAATGACCACCAAATGGAAAGGCGAAATAGAGAGCGCACACTAAAATCTGGACGACGACGACCCCATAAACTATTTGAATAAAGCAGCCATTCTTGGGTTTTTGGGATTGCATGAGATTACAAATCTGAGTTGATGTTTGGGGCTTTGATGTACTTGGCGTGCATGTCGAGATAGACCGTCACGAATCCTCCGCCATGGGGTGATAGGAAACCGTTGTCTTGGTTATCTTTTGCGGTGCCGTAGCCTCGAATGGGATCACGCAGGTACGGCACTTTGCTTTGATCCGAGAGCTTCGACAGATTCAAAAATCTCTTGTTTTCGGAGAAATTGGGAATGACACCGCGCAATGACAAGCAATGGACATAATCCATCGTGCCCGGGATTCCTTCTTCGGTTGGGGTGGTGCCCATTTCGATAATATTTCTTTGCTCTTGGGGGCAAAGCAATATTTGTTTGTTCTTGGTATACGGGAAAATTGCCTCCATGTATTTGGTTTGGCTCTCAACGCCATCGAATGAGTAATTGATTGGAATTGCATCATTATTGTCTGAGGCGTACATAGCGGTCGCAAGACCGAGTTGCTTGAGGTTTGAGATGCAACTGGACCCCGGCGACCCGCTTCCGCCACCCGGATAAACAGGAATTAGGAGTGCGCCAAGGCCGCACAGAAGCACAATCGGAATAATATACGACAAGTATCGGTGAAAGAATTCTGATGTCCGACTTTCTTGCTTCATGGTTAGAGGTCCTTGTTGATGTCAAGTTTTACCGACTTGACGTGTCCGTCAAAGTAGGAAACGGCAAAGGTACCGCCGTGAGACGAAGTGAATCTTGCGCCATCTTTGTTTTCGTAGCCACGAATGACATCCCTTAAATAGGGCGTTGTCGCTGGATTTTTTACGAGCCATGTGTCTAGGATTCGATTTCCGGTTGAAAATCTTGGAATCACGCCCGTTAGAGATAGGCAGTGCACATAGTCAATTTCGCCGGGAATGCCCTCCGTGGATGGACTTGAGGACTTGCCTTCGCGTTCGAATGGGCAAAGAAGCATGTCTTTGTTCTTCAAGTATGGAAGTGTTGCAGCAATCCACTGCCTGTGCTTGTCGGTTCCGTCGAACGAAAAGTACGGCGGAAATGTGTCGTTGTAGTCCGACATGTAAATCAATTGAGAAAGAATGATCTGTTTTTGGTTGGAAATGCAGCCCGATATAGGTGAGCGTGGATGCCCGTTGGTTAGGAAGAAAAACGGGTTTGGGAATACTAGGCAAAACCCACACAGCGCAAACGCCCCAACCCAAAGCCAAATTACGGGCTTCATTGGTCTGCCATACTCTTTCGGAAAATCGCTCACTCTGAACTCATTATACGAATCCCATTCATAATTGAGGGAATGAATGTTTT
>JBAXBU010000155.1:0-4145 GCA_037141835.1 Armatimonadota bacterium
GTGCTGCATTGAACGTAGTATTTGACCGGATGAAGTCGGCAAATCTTGACATGGCCTGTCTTGAACTCCACGGAACGAAAGCAAAAAAGGCAGCCTTCTACCAAAATTTAAGGGAAACAATAGCCCAAAAGGAACCTCGTTTAGTTGATGCAGAAAATACCCTTCGGCAACTCTCAGCCCAGCGAGTAAATCTAAATAAATATGTCCAGGACCTTCACGCAATGGATCATCGTGGTGCCACTCCGCGAACAGCCCTCGGCAAGCTGGTTCAACTTGGTCTGGAGGTAGATACGGACGGGCGCATAGATCCACATTGCTTCGATGAGTGGAATTTGCAGAAGTTTCAAGAAGCCAGAGAATTGGTGTCTGACCTTCAAGATCAGGTTCAATCGATTGGATTCCCAACTGATCACCCATTTTACGGCACCCTTCGAACTTATATTTCACCCGATGACAAGGCTGATCTCACAAGAGCTATCGAATCATCGTATGTTGGATTTGATGAATTTCGAGAAGCAGTCTTAACCCAAACAAAATGTCTCTGTTTATGTGACCCCAGCGGATTCGAGGATGTTTTGACGCTCGAATCTTCGATTGCTTTTGTCCTTTTATCGCCTGACACTATCGGCGTAGATTTTGATCACCTAGCATGGCAAGACCGAGTTGAAGACCTTAGACTTGGTGCCAACTTGGCCCAAGAAGTTGAGATTATTCGAGCGAATTTCAAAGGCGAATTACTTGATGACTCTTGGAGTGAGCCAGTAGGCAAACTACTTAAATCTTTGCTTCCGCCGGGTATTGAATCCATTGACATCTGTGATGTCAATACCTGGAAGAAGATAGACCAAGCTGCCAAAAACGCTGTAGAAGTGAAATTGCTTGCAGAAAGCATTTGTCAAGATCTAAAAATCGCCCCCGCAGAACAATTCTGGGCAATGGAAATTGTGGTTGAGCTGGGTAGCTTGCTCTCAAATGCTCCGAATTACTCTGAGCTGAGGGTGGAGTCATCTGCTTGGCTCATTGATCATGATCTTTTGATGACTTCCATTAACGAAACTGAAAAGGCTGCCAGCATAAAGCAAGAGGCGGGTACGTCTGTAAAGCCTTCATCATGGGACGACGATGTTTCTGGAGTCTCCACTGTCATCGAACGTGATGGGAGCAGTGTCCTTAAGCGAATATTTGGTAAGGAGTTCAAAGCTGCCCGAATGAAAGCTTTGTTGGCCCTGCAAAATCAATCGTCAAAGCCATCAGAAATACTCGGAAGTCTTCGCTTAATTGAAAAGTATCAAAGGTCAATTGTCGCGGCTAAGCCTGGCATTTCCGCAGTTCGAGAACACTATGGTAACGAATGGAAAGGAGAAGGAACTAATTTCGATTCGGCGAGGGCTGCTCTTAACTACCTCACAAAAATTCATTCAGAAATCAAAAAGGGTCGACTAAGTCCAGAATCAATTACGATTCTTCGCAATCCGAGCATTCTCAAGCACGTTGGCGAACAAGCCTCGAAGCTTCAAAGTCTATTTTCAGAATGTTCGAAATCGATGCTTGCATTGAACGAAGTCTTAGAATCCCACAGAGGACCTCAGCAACCTAGCCTCACAGGAGACCCAAGAGAACGGATTTACCGGTACTTGCTTGAAAGCATTGTGCCGGCCAAGGCCAAAGCGAGTTCACTGCGTACTAATCCATCAGAACATCTTTCGCTTCCAGTCATTGTCAACCAACTTAGTTCAATTTCGTCTGTTCAGGCCAAGTCGGATGCGATGGGGCAACTCGAAAATATTCTTGTTGGTGCACTTAGTCATCGCTGGACGAACCGGGAGGGGCATTTAAACGAGATCCAAGTACTCATAGAATGGGTTTCCGACTTTGTCCAGCAAGTCAATCACCGGTTCCTACCCAACGGCCTTCTCAAATATTTTCGAGAAAGGCCCAAATCGTCGGGGCTATCTCAAGCGCTCTCCTCACTAAAAAAGCTTCGTGAACACTATTGTAACCAGTTGGCGCGAGTGGCAACATTGGCTGAACTTGACGGTGGAGCCGAACAATTTTTACGTCTCCCCTTCGCTACCCAAGAGGCTACAATCAATGCTTGGCGACAACGCGTTGATCGAATTGAGGACTATTTTCGATTCAATTCACTATGTGGCCAATGTGCAGAACAGGGCTTGAACCAAATTGTTGCACTTAGTCTTAATTGGCAACACGCCTCGACTAGGCTGCTCGATGAATATGACCGCGCCTGGTGGAATCTAGTCGCAGATAATGCAATCCAAGACCGACCAAGTTTGCGCAATTTTGATCGTCCCTCCCATGAAGAGATGAGGGCCAAGTTTGTACTCCATGATCAAGAATTGATTCAACTTAATCGCAAGAAAGTTGCTTTTGCCCACTGGAGTAGTGTTCCAAGAGGGAATGCCGTTGGCGAAATGGGATTTCTTAATTTGCAGATGAACCGCCAGCGAGGACACCGTCCGATTCGGGTGGCCATGAAGGAAGCGGCATCAGCTGTTCAAGCTATTAAGCCCGTTTTCCTTATGAGTCCAATGTCAGTAGCCATGTATCTCCCGCCCGAGGGACCGCTATTTGATGTCGTCTTGTTTGATGAGGCAAGTCAAATTAAGCCTGAAGATGCGCTTGGTAGCGTTATTCGGGCAAAGCAAATGATTGTAGTAGGCGATACCAAACAAATGCCCCCAACCAGTGTTTTCGACAAACTTACGTCTAACACTGAAGACGACGAGGATGAGTCTGAGGATGATACCGATGCCGCCACCAAAATTATCACTCAGGACATCATAGATCAAGAGAGCATCCTTTCGTTTGCTTCGGCCAGGATTCCGGATGGATCTTCGCGAAGAAGAGACTTGAGATGGCATTACCGAAGCAGGCATGAAGACTTGATTCGAACTTCAAATCGACTGTTCTACAGAGATCGGCTAATCATTTTCCCGCATCCAACAAGGCTGAATTCTGAGATGGGCCTAATCTTTCGGCACCTTCCAAATACGACTTATGCTAGAGGAGACGGCAAGAGTCACAAAAATGTCCTAGAGGCTCGAGCCGTTGCAGAGGCCGCTCGCGACCATGTGATCAACTCCCCACATTTGTCTTGCGGGCTCGTGGCCTTTAGTAAGGCACAGCAGGAGGCAATTGAAGACGAGCTTGACATTCTCAGAAAATCAGAGCCTGCCTTTGCGGAATTTGACAAGCAGCACGGATTAAATCGTCTCTTCGTCAAGAATTTAGAAAGCGTTCAAGGTGATGAGCGTGACGTGATTTTTATCTCCATCGGCTACGGTCGTGACGAGAGTGGATTCCTCGGCATGAGCTTCGGCCCTCTTAATAAAGAGGGCGGTGAACGTCGACTAAACGTTCTAATCACCAGAGCCAGAATTCGAACCATAGTTTTCTCAAATTTCACTGCGTCGGATATGCGAATTGGTGAATCGAAAAGTAGAGGCATTGAATGCCTACACACATTTTTGGCTTTTGCCGAGAGTGGCCATCTGGATGTTGCGTCCTCAGTCCTCATGATGGAGCCGTCCTATTTTGAGGAGGTAGTGTTTGAACAACTTAGAAACAGGGGCTACGAAGTCGAAAAGCAAATCGGCTCCGAGGGATTCTTTATTGATCTCGCTATTCGTCATCCCAGTTTGCCTGGCCGATACGCGATAGGCATAGAATGCGACGGGGCAATGTACCACTCAGCCAAATCCGCCCGAGATCGAGATCGTCTAAGGCAGCAAGTGCTAGAAGATCGGGGATGGACAATCTACCGTATCTGGAGTACTGACTGGTGGCGTCATCCTCAACAAGAGTTAGACCGTTGTTGTGCGGCAATTGAGCGTTCTTTCGGTTCAAGGCCAGCACCTGAGCTACCATTGAGCAGGCAAATGGATCCGACTGAACGAGAAGAAACTGAACCTAGCGTCGAGATAGTTTGTGACGAGGTCAATAGCCGATCCTCGGCTTCTGCTGAACCATATGTCTTTGCTGAGTTGAATTGGACGAGTTTTGACGAAATACTGGACCTGTCGACCCGAACTATTTTAAATTATGTAAAGGAAGTTTTGGACATAGAGTCGCCCGTCCATCTCGATGAGATCGTTAGACGAATAAGGGAAGCAGCAAGTAAGGGC
>JBAXBU010000156.1:0-4136 GCA_037141835.1 Armatimonadota bacterium
AGGGGTCGGAGCCAGTGCCACAAACAGATAACCCAGCCCACAACGTGGCTCGCCACAACAAGATAACCCAGCCCACGAAAGTGGCTAGCCCCCAAACAAGACGTCGTTACTTGACTTTCTTCGGCAGACCCTTGAAACTCAACGGGTATTGAGTTACCTCGCCTTTCAAATTTGTGATTATTGCTACCATGCCTTTGTCGTCTTGAATTCTAATGGTCGCCCCTTCCCAGTTGGATTTCTTTATAATCGTCCCTAAGTCCGGTACTTGAGTTTTTGCCCATTTGGAAAAAGAAGTGTTAGGCAAAGGCTGCCATATCCGTTCCCGGTTGGTTGAGACAACGAAGTACATAACCCATGTTGCCTCATTCCAAAAGTTAGGAATTAGCCTTGAGTCAAGTTCGGAGACATATTCTTGGGAAACAGCCCAACTCTCCCTTGTTTTCCCCAAAAATTCTGTAAACGCCAATTTAGCATTTGAAACATTATCAGTGATAATGATCCTAAAGCTACCGGCATCAGCAGCAGGCTCGTACTCAAAGGTGAACTCATTATCATAAACCGCCTTGGTTAACTGGCTGTTCCACACAGATCTAGCAACTTTCGTTTTCAATTGTATTGAACTGGCAGGAAATTTTCCGGAATTGTTGATTTCTGCAATGATCGGTACTAATGCCATGCTCATTACTTGTTCTCGGCTGATCTTTTTGGGTTCCTTTTGGGAAATCATGACAATGAAAATAGTAAGGACCAATGCCAATACGATGAGAACCCTTGCAATCACGGCTTCGGCCTCTCTGGAAGTCTTAGCGGGAAGAAGATGCGCGGAGGTAAAACCGAAGCTCCTGCTCCACCCCAGAATCGAGGTAACCGATCATTTTCAGATTCATATCCATTCTTCCATGAATCAAAATTGTCAATAAAGTCTTGCACGTGTGGTTCCAAGTTATCGAAACCGTAAAGCAAACTTGCAACTTGCTTCCAAAGTGCCGCTGCTTTTGGATCTTTCATCATGTAGCAGGCAAACGAGATGAAGAACTTCAGTTTTCTACCGTGCAATAACTTTAAAATATCTGAGGGGCCGGGACAATACATATCTTTATTGGTACCACCCAGCGAAGAATGTTCTGTTCGTATCATAAGGTTACCTGCTGGGAAACCGTGACCGATATAAATTAGCCCTTCGGCATCCCTTAATGAATGCTCCAATTGCTTTTCAGTTGGTGCATAAAGGATGACAACATCATACCCGCGGGCAGTTAAATAGTCATATAGAAGTTTTGCCAACAAAAGAAAGCGTGGAGGGAAAGTTTCTTCATCGGAATTTCCGGTACCCACTACAATAACTACTTTCTTAAGACCGTCAGCATCGATTCCCTTCAGGGGATTATTGTCAACGTAAGCATACCAGTTCCTGCCACTTTGCGCCCTGTCTCGACTTAGAAAGCGTCCTGTTTCAGGGTCATAACTTCGGTGACCAAGAAGCTTATATCCAGATTCGCCGTCCTCTTGGTAGCCAAAGCCCGACGCAAAGCCCTTCTGCGTCGCCGTAGGATTGGCATGCGCCACCACCTTACCAAACGCATCATAGTCCGCGGTCTCAGTCACAATCGCTGAGTTGGACATTCCCTTCATCGAGCCGAGTCGATCGGTATGAATGAAGTTGGTCACACCACCCGTCTTTTCTGAAATTCCCGGAACCATGCTTGAGACCCCGTCGGCTAATACCGGCGCAGTGACACCAACGCCATTTCGCTTGTAGGTTCGGGTACCGCCAGTGCCAGACTTGGTGACTCGGCTACCGACGCCGTTGTATCCGTAGCTTGCAGCTTGTGAGTTTCCAGAGTACGTTGTAAGTCGGTCTTCGTAGTCCCACGTTAGCGTTCGTGAACCAATATTGGTGGGACGTCCACAGTTGTCGTACGTGTAGCTCGTCGTCGCCGCTCCCCGAGTCACAGACATCAGTTTGTCGGCATCATCGTAAACATAAGTATCCGTTCCCGTTGCCGAGATTCGGTTCGTCCGGTTCCCGTTATGGTCGTAATTGTAAGTGTTGGAGAGTCCGCCGCCAACTTGGTTTTCGGTCTTCAGTTGGTCAATCTCGTCGTATGTGTAAGTCGTCCCAACGGAGTTCACCAACTTGTACACCAAGTTATTAGCGTAGTCATACGAATACCACTCTTGATGAAGAACCGAATTATCCGATGACTTCTTGTGAACAATCGAGTTCACCCGGTCATTCGGGTCATACCCATAGGTTGTAGTCGTTGCGCCGTCGTTCTTCGATGTCACCCGACCGTAGTTGTCGTAGCTAATCGTGGTTGAGACACCATCGGTAGACTTATTGATCGTATTCAAACGACCAGAACTATAACCACGCGTCGTCTCCGCCGTCCCTTCGGTGAGCTTCGTTCGACGGTTCCACACGTCATAGACGTAGTCCATCACCCCTTGAGGAGTGGTTAGCTTCGTCACATTGTCGGCGTTGTCGTAATCCCAACTAGAGGTTCCCGTCGAATCCACCATGTTCAACTGGCGACCGTCATTGTCGTAGCTGAAGGTGGTGTCGGTTCCGGTTGGATAGTCAACCTTGATAAGGTTGTCAGCGTTGTCGAAATCGTAATCGATGGTTTGGAGCATGCCGTTGATGCGCCGGGTTTGGTTTCCGTTACCGTCGAATTTGTATTGCTCGTAAGTACCGTCGGCGAAATCTATTTCTTTGAGTTCGCCCCGCTCGGTGTAGTAGTAGTTGCGAGTCTTGCCGTTACCATTCATGACCCCAGTTAGGAGTCCGTCGTTATCGAAGTAGTAGTGCTCGTTATCTCCTCGAGGATTGTTGACGAGTGTTACTCGACCAATGATGTCACGACCCAAGGTTGTCGGACGTCCAAGTACATCCGTAGCTTGGTTTACATAGCCCATGATGTTCATGGTAACTGACGCCGATACGGTGTCAAACCGGGTGGTGCCAGTCAGCCGACCCCATGCATCGTACGTGAAACTCGACGTGCCAAGGCGAGTGGTTACGGTATTGGGTTTACCGATTCGGTGATCGCTGCTGTAGTAGGTAATCGTGGCGTTACCGTCAGGAGTAGTGATCGTAGCAGGACGGTAATTTCCGTCGTAACCAATCGTCGTGGTGACGCCTTGGCTCGAAGTTGACGCAAGGGTTCCGTCCCCATTGTAGGTGTTGGTTACTAGAGTGTTGTTATTGCCATCAATGATGTTGGTTAGACAGCCGGGGATCGATCCTCGGACATATTGGGTAACGACGCCACGGCAGTCTTTGGTACTCAGGACGTCGTTCCAAGAGTTGTAGACGGTTTCCTGTTTTACATTGGCAAGTTTCTGCTTGGGATCCTGTGAACTTAGAAGATTGGCGAACGCATCGTAGACAAAGTAAGAAGTTTGCCCCTTGGCATCCGTGGCTTCTTTGACGTTGTAATAGTCATCGTATTTGTATGAATTGTAGAACCCAGCTTGGTCTTTGACTTGGGTGAGAATTCCACCATCGTAATATTCAGTAACCTTCTTTCCACTTGGCTGGACAAACTCGGTGTTCCCGGCGTTGTAGTTGTATGTATAAGTTGGGTTTAATGGATTGCCGTTGCCATAGACGGGTAGTTTGAACGTTTTGAGGCGGTTGTTGGCATCGTAGGTCATCGGCCATTGGCGACCAATTGCATCAGTCTCCATGGTTATTGGCGCGCAAAATGCCGCCGTGTAACCGGTCTGGAACGTTTCTTCGGGTCGAGCACCATTGATGGTTGGGTACTTGATCTTGTGAAGAACGATGTCGCCAGTTTCGGAGCGGTAGAACTGGGTGATGTCCCACGCTCTGGTTCCGGGCACGGTTATTTTGTTGAAATAGTTCTTCGCCATTCCTTCGTGCCAACCAAACTGGGTGAAGTTGTTGAAGGAGACATCGTTGAGGGTGATGTAGTTTCCGTCTGGCGCAACGATTCTAAGCTCGCCAGGCGCGTAGGTGTTGGCATCGAGAACTCGAGTAATTGCAACGCTATTGCCATAACGGTCACGATAGCCAATAAGTTTGCCCTTGGCATTAAACTTGTAGGTCATTTGACCTTTGGTTCGAAGTTCCCAACCAACTACCGGCATGTTGGGCATACCGATAGGAG
>JBAXBU010000157.1:0-4075 GCA_037141835.1 Armatimonadota bacterium
ATCATTCTCTGACCGCCACCTTGACCACCAGGACCTCCTTGACCACCAGGGCCACCTTGTCCTCTACCTTGCCCGCCTCCCGGTCCGCCGACATTACTGCCCCGTCCATCTTGCGCAACGACAACACTTGCCGACGTAACAATTGCGATCATTGCGATCCAAGAGAGTCGGAATCCTTTTCGGTTTTTCATTTTTTTGTCCTAGAATCGGTTTACACCGCTTACATTGGTTACTATACGATTCGCTTATTTAGATTTTGTTTGGGATTTCATTTTTCCAAATTTAATGGAAAAATGAGGCGGACTTCGGTTCCTTCATTAGGCTTACTTTGAATCTGCAATACGCCTTGATTGGACTCAACTATCGACTTGACTATTGCCAATCCCAAGCCGGTTCCCCCAATTTTCCGATTGCGATCATCATCAACTCGGTAGAAACGCTCTGTTAGGCGAGCAAGGTGCTGAGGCTCGATTCCTATTCCGTTGTCTTTCACCGTAAGCATACATTGGCCACCGGAAACTTGGGTCGAGACCAAAATCTCTTTTTCGCCAGCATATCGCTTTGCATTCTCAATTAGATTAACGACAGACCTTATCAAGCCATCATAGTCTCCACGAATGCTTGCACCCGATACTAGTTCGAACTTTATTGGAATACCTTCCTTGTTGCTACATCTTCCGGCAGCTTCCTTCGCGATTTCAGACAAATTGATATTGCTCAATGAAGGCGCATGGCCTGAATCTAAACGAGCTAAGGTCAGCAATTGGTCAACCAAATTTGACATGTGTGCTGTCTCGCGGTCGGCTATTTCCAGGGCTTCCTTCATTTCTTCCGGACTTGATTCTTGCTCTAAGGCACTGCTCGTTGTGATGCGAATCCTCGCTAATGGAGTCCTCAATTCGTGAGAGGCGTCACCCACAAATTGCCGTTGCTTTTCGAGGGCAAACTTGAGGTCGTCGAGCAACTTTTGCCTTTCATTAAATGAAAGTTGGAGACGGTCAACCATGCCATTAAAAGCGGAACTCAAGCGACCAATTTCATCATCGCCTTTTACTTCAAGTCGGGTGGACATGTCGCTACCAGATATCTTTTCTGACGCTATTGCCACGTCATTGATAGGTTTAACCGCTTTTCCAGCCAGGAACCATCCTACTCCGGCCGCAAGGAATAGCGAGAACGGAATTAGAAAGGTAATGGTTGAAAGCTGGGTTTGCTTGAGGCGCTCGAAGTCTTGAAGGTCGTGCCCGAGTTGAACAAAACCTATCGCTTGCTCCCGGTTACCAATTGCCATCGTTATAACCCTGGTAGGTACTCCTTCGACTTGCACAGTTGCAAGAATTGGATGGTCACGGTCCTTTCGGCTTAAGGCAATCGGATCTAAAATCCGATGTTCTCGGTCATCAAACGGCTTCCCTTCATTGTCGTATCGAATCGGGCGACCAATATCGTCATTCGGTGGATCACCATTGCGTCCTTGTTGCCGTGGTTGACCATTTGGCTGATTGCCCTGTCCATTTTCGTTGGGGGCACCGGGACCGCCGGGACCACCTTGTCCTAATCCAAACCCGCCGGGTCCTCGCATGTTTGGATTTCTCGCCACCATTCGGGCTCGTGAAATGAGTTCTCGGTCAAGAGAATCGGAGAACACTCGACGCGTTTGGGAGACGAGCAAGAAGAGTCCAAGGCTAAGCGAAAGCAGCACGGATAATGTATTGAAAAGTGCAAGCCGAAGTTTGAGAGACATTAGATGTCCTCCGTGATTCGGTATCCAAATCCATGAACAGTTTCAATAAGGCTCTTTTCGCGGCCAATATCGATTTTCTTTCTTAAAGATGTTACGTGGAAGTTGACAGTGTTTGAAACGCTATCCTCATCGTTCCAGATTTGCTCGATGATGTACTCGCGAGAGAGGATCCTTCGTCGATTTCGAGCTAAAGCCTCAAGTAGAGTAAATTCTCTTTTGGTTAGTTTGAGTGGCTCTCCCGCTTTTGTAACCGTCTTTGCACCTGCGTCAATGTCGAGGTCGGCAAGGTGGATGATCGACGACTTTTCGAGTTTGTTTCGTCTCGTGAGGGCACGGATTCGGGCGAGAAACTCTTTGAGTGAAAACGGTTTGACAAGGTAATCGTCAGCGCCAAGATCGAGACCTTTGACCCGATCTTCAATGGCGTCCTTCGCCGTGAGCATGAGAATTGGCGTAGAATTTTTAGAGTCTCGCAGTGCCTGGCAAACGGACCAACCGTCTCGCTTTGGCATCATGACGTCGAGAATGATGACGGAATATTCACCCATTCGAGCCAATTCGAGACCGACTTGTCCGTCATAAGCGAGGTCAGTCGGATAGCCTTCCTTTTCGAGGGCTCGCTTAAGCCGCTCAGAAATTACTTCATCATCTTCGACCAACAAAACACGCAAGGTAATTTCAGTATACGTCTGCATTATTTGGAATTCATTTAGAATGGGTGGAGAGTCGGACTTGGCGAACCGAGAATTTCTGAGGTAAACTTTTGTTTCTAAAGTTTGGGGGCTTAGCTCAGTTGGGAGAGCATCTGCTTTGCAAGCAGAGGGTCAGGGGTTCGAGTCCCCTAGCCTCCACCAAACATTTTCAGGCTCCGTCAGGAGCCTTTTTTGTGTCTATGGATTGGGCTTTTTCAAAGCTATACTTTGGTCAATGATCCTTCCGCTCATCATTTCGATCATCGGTTCACGGTTCGATGGGATCTCAGTTTTTCCGGCGGACCAGCCGTTCCACACTCGCGGAGCAGCAGACCTACTTAGTGGAACCGGAACCGTCGGCGGTGGCACCGTCTCGATCCTTAGAAAAGGAGCGACGCCATACGAATGTGAATTAACAAGTCCGGTTTCCGCGATTGAGATTAAGAAGGGCGATACCCTTTATTTGACCTATGAAGCGAGATGTACTTTATCAGCAAACGAATCGAAGACAGGCACTTGGAATGTTCGAGCACAGCGACCGGAGGCACCTTATGACGGTCCTTACGACGGATCGGGAAACGCTGGGGCGGACTGGCGAAGGTTTAGTGGAGCATTCCGGGCCGACAAGGACTATCCCGCCGGGAAGATGTGCCTGACTTTTCACCTTGCCATTCAAAAGCAGAACCTCGAATTTCGAAACATTTCGTGGAAAAATTTTGGACCTAACGTTGACCCAAACACCTTTCCGGTCACCAAATTGACTTACGAAGGTCAGGACCCGAAGGCTCCTTGGCGTGCTCAAGCCGCGGCCATGATCGACAAAAACCGCAAAGCGACTTTGACCGTTCAAGCTAGGCCAGGAGCAACTATCCACGTTAAAATGTTGCGCCATGAATATCCTTTTGGCACCGTAACCGGAGTCGATCCAAAACGGGACGATGCCGACGCTCAGAAGTTTTTTGCCTTCATGAAGGCAAATTACAGCCGTTTAACAACCCCAATCTATTGGACCGACTGGGGCTGGGAAGATGAAAAGAATCGCCAAAAGTACCTTGATAACATTAATTGGTGCTTGGCCAACGGATATCGAATCAAGGGGCATAACATCATTTGGCCGAGCAATCAGTGGATGCCCAAGCGAACTATTGGCCTTTCTAAGGAAAGGCTTGCCGAAGAAATTAGGAAAGCACTGATTGAACGAGTTGACACGCTCCGGTCGATTCCTTTTGAAAATATTGATGTCGTGAACGAACTTGTATCGGAGCATGATGTTGAGGACCAGATCGGGTTGGGATTTGCGGTTGAGGCTTTCAAAAAATGTCGGACAACGTGGCCGAACGCCGACCTTGTTTATAACGATTATTTGGTTAAAGACGGCGATGGAGTCAATCCAAAATTCTTGGGTTATGCCAAAAAGCTTAAGAGCCTCGGCGCTCCGATAACCATGCTGGGTTTGCAAGCACATTATGGCGAGGCTCTTCCACCGATTTCTTGGTATTGGAAAATGCTGGATCAGACCAAAGCCGAGACTGGCTTGCCAGTTGAGATCACGGAATATGACCTAAACACTCGAGATGATCAGACTCAAGGTGAATACACGAGGGACATTGTTACGGCGTGGTTTGCGCACCCTCAAAGC
>JBAXBU010000158.1:0-4032 GCA_037141835.1 Armatimonadota bacterium
ACTACTAAGACACTTACCCAAACGACTCTATTGCATCGAATGAAGCGCCCTAAAGTCCCCGATGGCCCAATGCCTATAGTTTCTCAACTCGCATTTTCTTATGAGCGGTAGGTGTGGCTCCCACCTTGCTTCGATGCCTAAATGAACTTTCGAGCCCAACTTTGAAAATTACCGACAGATACCTTGGATGACGTTTCGTCTAGTTCATCGATGTTTCGTCCTCGAGGCGATTTGGAACCGTACCGGGTTTTCAACGGAGTCTGCATCAGACCCACTGCAACTCAATTACGTTTCCGGACGTAGTGCGGCGATCAATGACTTGGCTACGTGCCACATCAGGACGGGAGGGACCGCATTGCCCAGTGCAATGTAATTCGCCCTCTTTCTGTTGCTCAATTTGAAGGAGTCAGGAAACGATTGGATTCTCGCGACTTCACGAGGCGTGAACATCCGATACCTAGCGCCGTCAAACAAAACTGGATCTGTACTATTGAGACTTGCCTTTGCCAAATGGGCACCAACGGTATTACAAGGTCCACTTGGGTCCTGCACGCGCCCTTTGTTCATCGACCTGGAGTTCCTGGTCTTCTTCATTCCCAATACGGCTCGCTGAGAGAAATAGAAGTCTTCGGTCACTTCGCTTGGATCCAAGAGATGGGGAGCAATGGAAGGTGGACGATGCTCGGTAGTTGGGCTGGGAAAGGCAAAACGCTTAAGCGCTGCTTCACTTCGAAAACCGACAATGAATACTCGCTCCCTCTTCTGGGGTACGCCAAAATGAGATGCGTTTAGAACTTTGTATGTCACGCAATAACCGGCATTCTCAAATTCTTGCAAGACCAGAGGGAAGGCTTCGCCAGAATTTGCCGACAACAGCCCTTTCACATTTTCGGCGATGAACGCGGAGGGCTTCTTCTCTCGAAGTATTCGTGTCATTTCAAAAAATAGTTGCCCTTTTTGATCTTTGACTCCAAGTCTGGGAGGGTTCTGGGCGACTACCGAGAATGATTGACATGGAAAACCTCCAAGGAGTATGTCGAATTTTGGTAGCGAGTCAGACCTTAGATTTCTCACATCTTGCACAATGGCATTGTGAGAAAAATTGAGATCAAAGATTTCCGTTACAACGGGGTCAAAGTCAGATGAGTGAACAACCGTTGTCGGTAGGCGCGTGTAAGTCTTCCGGTTAAATCGGAATCCGCCGGTAATACCGAGATCCATCCCCCCACAACCCGCAAAAAGTGAAACAACCTTCAACGGATGATCGTTAGAGCTTTCCATGGTCCCCAGCTTCAAAGATTTCAATCCATTCGCCCTGCTCTTCGTCAAACGTAACGACCCAGCCGTCCTGGGCACGCACGGTAATCTTCTCAGCTTCGTACATACCCCACGGGTTTCTAAGGACAATGGTACGAACACGTTCGTGTGACACCATGACTCTAAAGACGTAGTACGAATCTTTAAGCGCCTTGGCACTGCCCCACTCATTGTTAGTCAGTCTGAAGCTGAAAGTCTTTAGCGGCTGGTAACTCCGAGTCGTCTTTACCTCAATATGTCTCTTCACATCTTCAATATTCGGCTTGCCCTCGAATGACAAGATGTCGTAACCAACTCCCTGCTGATCAGGAATCTTGCAAACCTTCTTAGCGAGTTCGGGAAGACCTGCCCCGGTTAGCCTCCGTTGTTCGTAGTCAATCGCAAGAGCCTCGCCCGCCCAACCGATATCTCGAGCACCACCTTCTAGGGCACGTCTTATTCCATCAATCAAATCATCGATACTGAGGCCTCGCTCAGCGGCAACCGCAGAAAGTTCTAAAGTCTCGAGCTCTTCGTTAAGGGGCCCAAGGTCTAAATTGGCAAACTCGAACCAATCACTCTCAATCTCAGCAATTTCAGCGAGCGCGGTAGGAGAGGTAGTCAAAATTTGGTCATAACCGCTAAAGAGAGCCGCCCTTGCGACAAGTTGATTTGCGGCGTAGCGATTCTTGTCGTCGAAGTAATAGCGGCCATTTGTCGGCATTTTATAAAGAATCTCGGCTAAGACGAGGTAGTCGAGAATGTCCAATGCGTAACGAATGACGTCTCCGGTTTCATCGTAAATAGTGGAAGCCTGCCGATTTCTAAGAATGATTCTGGCTGCATCTTCCGGACCGAACTCGGCGGACGAAGTGCAGCGCAAATCATTAAATACAACATGAGTGAGTTCAGCTGCCGAAAGAGAGAAACTCTTTTCTGGTCCGACGAGATTATCTCCAGCCTCGAAAATTCTTATTATGAAACTTGCCGGATGAAAGTGAATACCCTTCTTGAGTTGCTCCAGAACGGTTGTAGGTTTGACATGTCCACCTGGATATTGGAATCTAAGAAGGAAGTTCCTGAAGAATTGAACAAGATCCCCCGAGGAAGCGAGTTGCCGTGCGGCTTCGCCTGCAGAGTTCATGCCATCTGTTTCCAGGACGAAACCGAAAAGCGCTGAAATTTCCGTTCTCCAATTGTCAATCGTCTTTTTCTTCTTCGAGAGGTTGCCTGGGTATGCGCGCAAATCGTCAAATAGCCGGGCCTGAAATTCAGACTCAGGTAGTGCTTGGATTCCCGAGATTCTTTGAGCAACGTACAGGAGCACGTCCTCAACATCGTTCTTGAATCGCGGACGAACATGATGCAAGCGATAGAAGTATTGGTGTGGAACTTCGTACATTTCTGACTATGGCTTCTCGAGGAATGATATTAGTGCGCACCCAATGGCGTTAGCAAGCAGTGGAGGGACTGCATTCCCAACTTGTTTGTATTGGCTTGTTTTAGATCCCCTGAAGATGAATGTGTCAGGAAACGATTGCAAGCGCGCAGATTCACGAACAGTTGGAACTCTGTCATACGAATAGTGGAAATGATGGCGATGTCCAGTGTCAATGGTCATTGATGGTTTCGAACTATTGATTCGGGTCCACGCAATATTCACTCGCCTTGTGTCGCGAAGATGTTCGGGAAGGTCTTTGTAGTTGCCTCCATCTGGGACTAGGTGAATGGTCGAGATTGTCTTTTCGGCATGATTTGTAATCTCATGATTATTTACGGTTGATGATCCAAGTCGAATTTCTTCTTGAAATGCACTCAATGGGTTGCAAGGGTACGGTGAGCCATCGAGCAAAGTGTCTTCGGGTAAATCACCAATTGCGTCTCTCGAGGTAATCGCTGTTACCTTCAGGCTGTCGAGATGCTTGACGAATTCAAATCGCTTCCTCTCACGTGTTCCTACGAGGATTAGTCGCCTCCGATTCTGCGGCACTCCATATTCGGATGCCAACACGATCTGATGCGAAACCAAATATCCAAGATTCTCAAAGTCGGAGATTATGGCTTTAAGAAGCTGTCCGCCTTCCATCGACGCTAAGTTGGGCACGTTCTCCATCAGGAACATCCGAGGCTTAGCATCCTTCACGACTTTGAGAAAACCTTCGTAAAGTCGATTACGCGGATCCAACGGGTTTCGTTTGCCCGATATTGAGAAACCTTGGCACGGCGGTCCACCTACTACGAAGTCGACACCGCGGTAGGACTTCCCAAAATTGACTGCGTGTGCACCGCCAAGGTCAAGGAGTCTTGTCTCGACCGAAGGGAGGTTGCCTCCCAGCGTCTCAAGGGCATCGCTCCAATTGTCGATTGCGAGTACTGAATTGATTCCAGATTGTCCAAGGCCAAGGGTTAGCCCACCGCAGCCGCTGAAGAGATCAATTGAGTTGTACTGCATTCGTCTATTCGCATTTTCTACTTGAGTATTGAATAGAAAGGTTAGGACATCTCAGTGACATTTCACCTGAGGTTCTAGAAAGTCCTCTGGCCCCGACGAGCGCGAAGCGCTCCGGAAGGGGCCGCGTGTGGTGATCGAAAACTCCCCAGAATCCAACTCCCAGAAATTTCTCAGGGAAATTTGTGCGATTTGGGCCAAAAACGATGGCTTAGTTAATAGAGAGCGACCCTCGCTCTCTATTAAGGAGCCAATATGCGCTTGCCCATTGACACCACAACGGTGAA
>JBAXBU010000159.1:0-3969 GCA_037141835.1 Armatimonadota bacterium
CTCAGCTTTCAGTTCTTGTTCGACTAAACCGGGCGAGAAGCCTGTGCTCCGACACTGTACACTAAGACTATGAGCGACGAACCTATCAAGCCGGAACTACCATCCGATGCCGAGATTGAGGCTCGATTTTCGAAAATCAAGGAAAATTTGACTTTGGAACTTGATGATGCTGACGAGAAGCTAGCGGCTATTTTGGACAAGACACATGCTCCAAAAATTGAGACCGACGAATTTGACGACAAGCTGAAGGAGCTTGAAGTCAAGGCGCAGGCGATGAAGGAGAAGCGTGAGGCTCAGAAAGTTCAGGCGGCCAAAGAAGTCAGGTCTACCCAAGAATCCAATGCTGGTTTGGGGATGGGGATGGCAATTGCATATGTCATTATCGGAATTCCGCTTGTTGGTGGCTTGATCGGTCTTGGTCTCAATAAACTAACTGGGGGAACTGCTTGGATAGTTATCTTTGGACTTGGCGGCATGGTTGCTGGCCTTGGATATGCGGTCTATTTGGCGACGAAGAGTGCTAATTCTTAATGAAAGAACTTTATTTTCCTTTGTGGACGAAGATATTGAGCGCCATTCTTTTGGTTGCGTCGTTTGTTGTTGGTTCGTTCCAAGGGAGCCTGCTTTACTTGCTAGGAATTGTTGCCACCGGAATGTACTTATATGCCACATGGCAGGTCATCAAGCTCTTTTCGATGAACGTTCTGAACGGAACAAAACCTGTTCCAACGATGATTTCGTTCTTTATCGCGCTAGGGTTTAAGCTCCCAATATTTATTTTGCTCGGCTTATGGGTTCGAAACCTAGATTTCCGATTTCAGTGTTGCTTTTTACTAGGGCTGGCGATGGTATACTCTTGGCTGGTTGGGTGGTCTATCGCCCGCCAAAAACGCAACCCGGAAACTCAACTTTATGGATCTGACACGGCTGACCACAACACTTCTGTCAAAAGTTGAGCAGTTTGGTTCCAAAAAAGAAGAAGCGCACATAGTTTCTAGTGCGAACGTTTTCGTTTACTTTGCATTTGTCCTTGCGGTCATGTTCTTGACTATTCATATCGCAAAGAAAGGCGTCAATGGTCGAGTTTTCAAGGGATGGTTAGCGGGCGCTGCCGAACAGCTTTACCTTTTCATCGAGAATATGGTGGTTGGAACAATGGGAGCAGGCGGTCGAAAGTACATGCCGTTCATCGCAACTTTCTGGCTCGTCATTTTCTTTGCTAACGTCATTTCCTTGTTTTTCCCCCATTCACCTACTGCCGACCTCAGCTTTAACCTTGGCATGGCATTGATCTCAATTGGATATGTTCAATACCAGGGAATAAGAGCTAACGGGTTTTTTGGCCATATCAAGCACTTTGCTGGTCCGAAGCTTGGTGGTGCAATGGTCATCATCTCTGGCATGATTTTCATCATCGAAATTATTTCCGAAGTACTGAAGAACCTCTCGCTTAGTCTTAGACTTTACGGAAACATCTATGGAGGGCACGAAGCCGCCGAAGCCATCAGCAATCTCGCTGGTCAAGCAATGCACCTCAACTGGTTCCCAGCAGGAACACTTTTGGTACCGATCAAGCTCCTTGCTTGTGTGGTCCAAGCCATGATCTTTAGTCTCCTCACGTGTGTATACATATCTCTTGTGTCGCACCACGACCATGATGAAAGTCATGATTTAGAGGCGGCTGGAGCACATTAACGATTTTAATAGGAAAAGGAAAAGAAAAAGAACATGTACAACTTCGTAGGATACGGAATTGCAATGCTCGGTGTAGGCATTGGTCTCGGACTAATCGGCAACGGTGCAATGCACGGAATGTCACGACAACCAGAAGCAATCGGCAAACTTCAAACAGTTATGCTTATTGCCATGGCGTTTGTCGAGGTTATCTTCCTCGTCACTCTCTTCTTGGGTAAGAGCCTACTCGGCGGTTAATATTAACTGGCTCGACTCTTGGCAGTAAATGGTAAGAGTCGAGCGGAACAATTAAAGTTATGTCAAATCCAATAAGCTCAGCCGGAGGGTCGAAGGTTCTCAATTATGTCATTGGGGCAATATTTATTGCCGTCGGTGTCTATTTGAACCAAACACTCAACGCGACTACTGAACATCCTGGAAACGTCCCAATCATCGGCATTGACTTTCAGCCTGGAAAAACTCTTGGCTCGATCGGAATGTTTTTGATTCTATTCCCAGTAATTCAGTCCTTCTTTATAGCTCCGCTTGCGGCAGCCATTGAAGAGCGAAACACCAACCTCGAAAACACTTTTTCGGAAGTTGAGAGTATGCGTTCTGAAATGGCGACTATGAAGTCGGACTACGAAAGAAAATTAGCTGAAACGGAGGCAGATGCTCGCGAAAAGATTAATTCACAGATCAAGGAAGCTCAAACTTTGAGACAAAGTCTCATGGCGGAAGCCGCCTCGAAATCTGATGCGTTGATTAAGCAAGCTCAAGAAGAAATTGCGGGAGAAAAGTCAAAAGCTCTTCGAGATATTCAAGTTCACGTTACCGACCTCGCTTTGGCAGCAGCCGAAAAGGTCGTTGGCAAGAACATGGACTCAGACACTAACCGAAAGTTGGTTGCTGATTTCATTAAGGATTTGGAGGTCGTTAAGTAAGTGGCTGAAGATCGCGTAAGTCGTCGTTATGCTACAGCTCTTTATGAGTCTGCAAAGGCCTCGAAAGAGGTTGAAAGTGTTGAATCGGATTTAGTTACGATTGAAACCTTGTTGCAGAATGACGGAGACTTTCGTGCTTTCTTGCTAAGCCCAAATAGAGACCGAACCGAAAAGATCGCTCTTTTCGACAAGGTTTTTAACGATCGAATCACGGCATTAACCTGTCGGTTCGTCAAGCTGATGCTTGAAAAGCGCCGTGATGAGGAATTGCCTTCTATTCGAGCTGAATATAGTGCTTTGCGTCGGGCTGATGGTGGAACCATCAACCTGACAATTTCCAGTGCAATTGAGCTAACAAAGGCAGAGCAAAAAAACATCGAGGAAAAACTGGGCGATAAGCTCGGAAAGAAGCTCGAAACAACTTATACAATTGATCCAAGTCTCGTGGGCGGTGTCCGCGTGGCTTACGGAGATTTTGTAATCGACGGTAGCGTTCGAGGATCTTTCTCAAGACTCCGAGAATCGCTTCGACAAGACACCCTTAAACAGGCATAAAACAAATGGCCATTCGACCAGAAGAAATTACAGACATCCTCCGACAGCAACTTGAGCAGTTTGACAAAACTGCATCAAAGGAGCACGTTGGAACCGTTATCCAAGTTGGAGACGGCATTGCCCGCATTTACGGACTGCCTGACTGCCAGATGGGAGAACTTCTTGAGTTCCCTCATGGCGTAGTTGGACTCGCGCTTAACTTGGAAGAAGAATCCGTTGGCGCGGTTTTGATCGGAGAAGACACCAAAATTCGAGAAGGTGATGCAGTTCGAGAAACCGGACGCATTATCCAAGTACCGGTAGGCAAGGCCCTTTTGGGTCGAGTTGTTAACGCACTTGGTCAGCCAATCGATAACAAGGGTCCGATCGCTTCCGACACATTCCAACGACTTGAAACCGTTGCACCAGGCGTTGTCGAGCGACAACCGGTTACCGAGCCACTTCAGACTGGTATCAAAGCAATTGACGCGATGATCCCAATTGGACGTGGACAACGAGAACTCGTTATCGGCGACCGACAAACTGGTAAGACTGCGATTTGCATTGATACGATCATCAACCAGAAGAAGACTCACGAGCCTGGCGGCAGCCCAGTTTATTGCATCTATGTTGCATGCGGACAAAAAGCGTCAAACGTTGCTCGCGTTGTAAAGACTCTGGAAGAAAACGGAGCGCTTGAGTACACCACCATCGTTCTCGCTTCAGCCGCCGATTCAAACGCAGAGCAATATCTTGCTCCGTTTGCTGGTGCAGCGATTGGCGAATACTATCGTGACAACGGAATGCACGCTTTGGT
>JBAXBU010000160.1:0-3966 GCA_037141835.1 Armatimonadota bacterium
CTACTTTACGGATAACGCAACCCTGAATTCAATTGATCCTGAACAGAAAGAGTGGCTTCGATCAACACTTGTGTCATCCAAGAAGCCCGTCATTCTTCTGTCACACCAGCCCCTCGGCTTTGCCGAACAAGGCAAACCACTTCCGCCAGAACAGCAAGAAGTCATTGACGTTATCAAGGAAGTAAAGGCTTTGAAAGGAAGTAGTATGGTTGCCCTCTCGATGTTTGGGCACTTACATGTTGATCGATTAGAGCACGTGGATGAAATTCCGTTTTACTGCGTCAACTCAGCAAGCTATTTTTGGTCAGAGGGCATGTGTCCGTATACAAAGCCATTGTTCTCATTCATAGAATTGACCACGGATGGGCGATTGATCGTCGAAGGAGTCCATGGCGAGTTTGTAAGCACACCACCGAAGGCATCCGACAAGGTCGTTGGACGTTCTGCGTCCATTTCGAACCGAAATCTCCGTATCTAATACTTTCTATCCAAAGAAGGGGTTTTCCATGAAGACAACATGGAGGTTCCGCTCTGAGTCAACAAATATGTCATGGCAAATGACATTACTGAACGTAGCAGCCGCCTTGTCTATTTCTAGGTCAATGGCATCAAACTCGTCATCAGTCGGTAACTTGCCAATCACTACCTCATGAATCTTGACCGGATAGCCTTTCTGCATGTCTGCATAGCCGAGAGAAATGATTATCTTATTGTCAGCTGGAAGGTGCTCGATACCCATGCTCTTCACCGCGATTGCCCCACCAGCCGTAAACATGAGGATCCTTTGGGCAAGTTGAGGAATCGAATCTCCTTCGAAGATTCTAAACCGTCCATGATATTGTTGTTCATGAATTGACATATCGCCATTGTACGATTCAAGCTAAAAAATACCTAGCACCGAAAACGGGTCATTTCTTGACCCGTTTCACCTAGTTCGGCACAGGAGGGTTGTCCGCAGAAGACTGGCGGTGTACATCAGTTTTAGGTTCTCTCCGGGCAATGGCTTCCGATTCCAATACTCCCCAAGCAGCCCCTGTTCGTTTCGGCACTTCTCGAATACGGCACCTACAGTCGGTGCGGCGTCCTTCGGGTCCATTGATGCCACAACTTCCAACAAATGAATTGCAAACATTCCCGGGTCATTAATCAACTTCGTCTTTGGGTCTATCCATCTAGTTTTCGAGGCGTCAAGCATTTTGTTTTGGTTAGTCTCAACCCTGTCAGAGACATAGATTGAACTTGAAGATATGCGAATCGCTGACTCAATACTTAGACGAGATGCTTGGATATAGCAGGCTGAGTTGTAACTCCACTTGGTACGGTCAATCTTGCCCGAGAGGTTCATGTTGTCCATGATCAGCAGGTCTTTGTCGGCGAGCTTGCTGGTCCAATCAAACCAACGTAAGCCGTCGGCCCGGAACACGTCGTTATGGGTGACCACGAAAAGCTTGAACGCGAGCATCGCCGCTGGAGCATTGACACACGCGTTCTTCGACTCCTTCTTGTTCTCATGCCAGTAAATCCCACCGCCGAGCTTCTTATCCTCCCCGCTCTTTACAAACCGATACGCCCGCTTAGCCACATCCAAATACTTCATTTCTTTGGTAGCGCTATAAGCTTCCATTGCCGCTAATCCAACCCACGCGTTGTCATCGTAGTAGCGATCTGGATTCTTGCTTTGACCAGGCAACACAGCATAACCACCCGGAGCCTTTACGGTCCAATAACGATTCAGCCTGTCGAAAACTCGCTCTAATCGGGGTTTGTAAGTTGCCGGATCAACTTTTGCGCCAATCGCAAAGGTTGAAAACAGCACAGAATATCCCCACAGAAAAACTTCGTCGTCCTTGCCCGCCATCTCTCGCCATCGACTTCGCGAGGAATCCCAAAAGTGCTGCTCGATTGTTGCAAGAAGGGTTGTTTCAATATCATTGCGCTTTACTGGTTGAGTTTGAAACCCAACCAGCAAAGCCAAATGAAGTGCGTTCATGGTTAGACCTGGTAAGCGTAAGTAATCGTTTCAACGCCACTCGCAGACCGATCGTATGTTCCCCATCCGCGTTCGTTAATGAATCCACACCGGAACTTTCCTGACTTCTTCGGACTAAACGACATCTTGCCATTTGGTCCATCGACTTTGAATCCGCACATGCTGACGAAAGCACCATATGAAGCCATTGCTCTGCCGTAGTGGTCACTGCATTCGATTTCGTTGTAAGGATTTCGCTTCGCTCCATGATATCGCTGATGGATAGCGTAGACCAACGCTAACCCCTCATCGATCAACTCTTCGGAAATCATATGGGCCGCAACTTGATACTCAAAGCCACTCATGCATTCATTGAAATACATCGTCGCCCAAGCATCACCACCCTTACCAACTGACTCTGCTGCTCCGCCCCTAGGGAAGCTACACATAATTAGCCCCGGTTCACCTGGCGCGGCATACCATCGGCCGCCAGGAATACCTTTGACCTTCCTTCGGTACTCCCAAACATCATCATAGAAACTATGCTTAAACAATGCTTTGAGGGCCATGACTGTCTCTCGCTTCGGAATGATTCTTGGCAAGCCGACTTGGTGAGCCCAAGATTGACCGTAGACTTGATCAATGTGGCAGCCGTCATTCGTATTATTGGACTCTGGATGAGCAGGATCAAGCTTATGAATGAAATACTCACCATTGAAGAGTTGCTTCACCATTTCTTTTGATCCACTCTCGCAAATCGTCGCACATTCTGTAGCAAACTCCTTGTCGCCCATCACGAGAGCCATGGCCTCACTTGCCCTTAGAGCAGCTAAGTACAGCGAAGAAATCCATGCGATTTTTCCGTACCAGGATGTATCCAACGTATTGTATTGGGGTCCATCAAGAATTCCATCTTTACCGGCATCCTGCTTGATCAGGTACTGCATAGCACCTTTAACTTGCGGCCAGATTCCCTTTAAATAGGAATTGTCTTTCGACATCGTGTGTTCTCGATAAGCCCGGAGAATGCATCCACATTGACCATCAACCGCAACGGTTTGGTGATACTCAGCTCGGTAGTCAATCCCCCCTGACTCTTTGCGGTACGCCATTCCAAAATCAATCTTCTCGCGCAAGTACTTCTCAACTTCAGGAAAAACTCTACCGATTGCCTGGGCATAGCCCCAAACGTGCGTACAAGTACCAGCACAGCACCCAATACCTTCCCAAAAATAGAATCTGCCGTCATCAAAACGGTGACAGGTTGTCGTAGCCAGAATGCTTGTATTGACGAACGTTCGATCCAAGAACCAATAAGGAAGCGTGGAGTCGTACCACGTCTTGTTCCACTCCAAGGTTTTCTCTTCAAGCGTTTTCCATTGAGAGATCAGGTCGTTTGAAACTCCTTTTGCATCCTTCCACTTCTTTGCATACCAAGTCTGCCTTCCCGGCAATCCGGCATCAGTATTTGGAAAGTGCCAAGAAACAACGAGAGTGACACCTTTTGACTCGCCTGGCTGAAGACTGACCGATTTACCAATTGTGCTGGTTGAATTGATCGATGTGTGACTGGCACCGCCGACGAATTCAACACTAAAAGTACCAAAATCTCTTGCTTCGGTTAACGGAACAGACTCCCTTGGCGTATCAGAAAAAACTACTTCGCCTAACGATATTTGCCCCCAACCTCCCGTAAACGAGTCCACAACTTCTAAATGAGCGGTCTTACCGGCAGATTTTGTGACATCGAACGAGGTCCATTCCATTTCGTTAGAGTCCCTTCCCGTGCATGATGCGACAACCTTTGCGTCAACGATCAAGTTAATGCAGGTTTCGCCCTTATGAGAACCACCTCCAACTCGTAAGTTAATGAAGTCGCGACTAATAGTGAATTCTGGTGAAACTAGTTTTCCTTTATGGGCATCACCCTGAACGACATCCTCTCCATTCCTCGTTTGATGGGTATTAACAACATAGACCGTTCCGGCTCTAACCGG
>JBAXBU010000161.1:0-3938 GCA_037141835.1 Armatimonadota bacterium
CCCTAATCCTTTCAAAAGAGATTTCTGGCGTGGAGCCAACTCTTCCTGGCTGGAACGAGTTCCAAGTCCTGCCTCAAGAGGCGTTTTTGAATTCAATCAAGATGAAGGTTCCTACAATTAAAGGAACAGTTAGCGTTGAAATTAAAAAGACATCCAATCAATATTCGCTTAAGGTGGTTGTTCCCAAAAATACAGCGGCCGTACTCGGAATTCCCATCGGCTCATTCAAAGACTTAAAGTCAGTAAGTTTGCAAGGACAACAAATTTGGAAGTCTGGTGTGACAGAAAAAATAAAAGGGGCATCTTTCGTTGATGATATTAAAGGCTATGTTAAGTTCAAAGTGGAACCTGGAACCTGGACTTTAGTTGGTCAGGGCACAGTTCTGATGGACTCTCCAAAGCCTTTACCAACCCCAAACCGCAAAGACGTTGAACTCGAAAAGCGGGATTGGACCGCATCAGCTTCGGTTCCGGACGGAATATTCAACTTCAACGACGACAAGATTGATATATCTGCGGCGAACGCACTAGATTACGACCATTGGAATGGATGGAGGGATTTGACCAAGGTGCAGTATCCCGGTCAGTGGTTCCAAGTTGATATGAAGAAGCCTCAGTCATTCGACAAAATCAAACTAGACAACACCTGGGCGCTGTGGGATTCCCCTCAAGGTTACGAAGTCAGAGTTTCTAATGATGGAATCAAGTGGAGTGAAGTGATAGCCGTAGGGAAGGGAGAATTCGGAATCACCAACATCACCTTCCCATTACAAAAGGCGCGTTGGATTCGGATCACACAAACTGGGTCAAGTTCCTTGTATCACTGGTCGATCTATGAATTAGGAGTTTATCGAGGCATCAAGTGAGTCTGAGTTTGTTGGGACTTGCCTTAACCCTCGGGGTTGGACAAAAGGGTCACGAGGATATTCTGCAATTGCGATCTCCGATCGCCCAACCCTATGCATATGTTCATGGTGGTTCGCATGTCGGGTTGCCCATTGCCGAGTCGCCCGACCCAACAATCAATTACCGATGGAACACGATCAAGAACGAAGATGATCTCCAGATCTATGTACTTCGACCGAAATTGGTGGTGTCAAAAACACCCCAATTATTTGGCAACCTAGCCTCTTTGACAAGTTCGTCGCCAAACGTCGAAGTAAAAGGCATTGGCTCGATTCGCTTAGATTTTGGCGTGGAGAGTGGTGCTTGGATTGAATTCGATAGTCCTGATCTAGCTGGCGATGTTGAGATGAGCATCAGCGAATACAATCAACCGGGCGTGGATAAGACACGAAAGCCAGAAAGGATCGGAAATACCTATCGGCTCAAGCTCAACGACGAATACTATGAGGGCGTTAGGTTCGGCTGGATTCACGTCAAGTCTGTTCAAAAACCGTGGCACATCACCGGTGTTCGGGCAGTTTGCCAAGTGAAGCCAACCAACTATGCCGGTAGTTTTGCGTGCAGCGATCCTATGCTGACAAAAGCTTGGTATGTGTCGGCATATGGAGTAAAAGCATCGCTCTGTAAAGACTATTTCGGCTCAATCTTAATGGAACGGGGTGACCGCATTTCCTTTACCGGTGACGCTCATCCTTCCCAAGCAGCCGCCCTCGTTGCTTTTGCAAACTATGACTTTGTCCGAAAGAATCTAGAGAACACATCGAAGCAAGATAACGGAATCCGAAGCTACTCCCTCTACTGGGTTCTCAGTCTTCTTGACTATTACAAATACACCGGAGATGAGGCGACCCTCCAACATTTCCTCGCCAATGCCGATGCAAAGTTGGAGTCGGCATACAAAGCCTTTGGAACCAATCCACCATTGAGTTTTTATGGCTGGGATGACGGACTCGGCGCGGGGTTTGAAATATGGTTCCGCCCGAACACCGAGTCACAAAGTGCCTACAAAATGCTCTCAATCCGCCTATGGTCGGAATTTGCACGAACGATGGAGGAAATTGGAAACAAAGAACTTTTTGAAAAATACAGACGATACGCCGAAGAAAAATATGCCGACGTTTCAAAATCCCCGAATTGGACCAAGGGCTTTGGCATCCATGCCTCTGCCGACGCAGTCAACACCGACTTTCTCGACTCTAAGATGCAACAAGAATTCTCAGATGGCGTGTTTAGTGACCGGGTCAACCGCCTTTCCATTTCTCCCTTTAATCAATACTTCATCTTGCAAGCGATGAGCCGACTCAGCAAGTGGGACGACGCCCTCACGACGGTGGACGATATGTGGGGCGGCATGATCCGATATGGCGGAACCGCTACTTTCGAAGTTTATCGACCCACATGGAATTCCGTTCTCGCCAAGAATGACCCGGTTCCGAACTCTCAAAGTGGCATCACTAGTCTCTGTCATCCGTGGGGTGCCGGAGTTGTTAAGTGGCTCAACGAAGATATCCTTGGAATCTCGCCAAAGTACCCTGGCTTCGACGAATACTATGTGAAACCACACTTGGGAACAAAACTCAACTGGGTCTCTGGAACCACTCCAACCCCCCACGGAGATATCAAATTTCGTTACGATGTCACCACTGGCAAAGGTCAGTTGATCTCGCCAAAGGGAACCGTTGCTCGATTGGGAATCCCAATGGCTGGGCGCTCAGTAACCCAAATCCGAATCAATGGCAAATTAGTTTGGGATGGAGACGCTTATGAGTTTGATGAATTTGATGGAATCAAACCCGGTGGTCAACGAGATGAGTTCTTTATGTTTACATTGACAAAGCCTGGGCAATACGACATCCAAACAACGTATTTTCCAGGCAGAATCAAAACGATTCCCTCAAAGGAAACTTATCCAGCAAGACTTGTTAAACAGGACTTCCAAACCAGGGGGAATTGGGGTGGAATTTACGGTCGAGACGGACACATCCTGTGCGGCTATATACCCGGCAGTAAAGACAAACTGGAATTGCCGTCCTACGTCGATTCGATCGACTATTTCCGAGCCTTCCCAAAGGCGGGGCGACCGGATTCGACCGTTTGGGAAGCGTCAACTTCAAATCCAGTTGCGCTCGCACCAGATAGACAAAACAGTCCAAATCGAGTTGCGTCCTGCGTTTCAAACTCCGATCAAACCATGACGTTAGCGATCAAAATAAAGGATCGCAAAAAGCATCGCATTACCCTCTATTTCGCCGATTGGAAGAACCTTGGTTCGAGCCAAGCCGTCGAGATATTGGATGGTGAAACGATGCAGCTGCTTGCCCCGGTTAGCATAGTGAAGAACCATGTGAAAGGCGTCTATTTGGTTTTTGAATATGACCGATCAATAAAGTTTAGGTTCAACAAGATTCGGGGTCCGCTGGTAACTCTGAGTGGAGTCTTCTTTGACTAAAAACCCCGAACTTGAAAACAATCAGTCTGATGGTAGCAACTCTAAAGGCGAACCTGCTTGGAACCAACTAACTTGATCGACTTCCTCGATGTTCCGCTCGAAATCTCGTAGTCACCCTTGAAGCCACGGACTGTCGCTCGACCTTTCTTGTCTGCCTTAACCGTAACATCGGTCCACCAAGTCTTCGTCACTAGCTCGTGCCAAACTTTGGCTTGAGGTCTCAGCGTCCAATCTTTGCGAATCATTGCCGAAGGTGGAATCCAGTGATCGCCCTCCCAAAATCCCCACATCGTAAAACCTCTGCTTTGAGGGTGCGCAAACCAAGCCGTTACAATGTCTTTGGTGTACTCACCTTGAGTCTGATCATCCCTCGTATTCAGATCATATTCCGTGATCTCAACCGGCAAGCCGGTCTCGGATTTTGTCTGATCCAGCATCTTCCAATACCAAGAAATCGGCGGAAGAGCCTCGCCATAGTGGGCCTGTAAGCCCAGCATGGTTATGGGAGCGCCGAGGCTCTTAAGCTTTTTGGCATAACCTAAGAATTTTGGATTGACTCCATCGCCGTCTTTAAACAAATAAT
>JBAXBU010000162.1:0-3889 GCA_037141835.1 Armatimonadota bacterium
TATCAGGAGTGCCCAGATTCATCAACTCTGTTTCGGCACGGGTTCCAAAGGCGCCCTGGCGGAATGAATCATAGACCGTTTTTGCGCCGCCGATAGTCGAGGTTAAAAAGCCAATCCCCGCCGTGCCTTCCGAGTCTTTCTCGCTTGAATCAAAAATCTCTGCATAAGACCCCAATCCAGAGACGTAGATTCCCGTCCAAGTCTCTTTGCCACTGCTGTGAGTGCTGACATTGACGTCGGCGAACGTCTCTTTTAACCACTTGCTCTTTTGTATCGCTTCAAATGTTGGTTGGTCAACGTGAAGGAAAAAATGATTCAAGTTGACTGGAGGCACGGTCGATTGTGAGGCTAACAAAAGAATTGGAGTGCTGATTATCATTGGGCGAATTTACCCGAGTTAGGGCAAGGGCGAGATAAAGGTTTGCCTCAATTTAGAATGTCATTCCATTCATTGAAACGAACTATATGGTTTGAGTTAATCCCCCCACCCTGGCCCTCCCCCCTTTAGCTCTTACATCTAAAATCAATATCTCCGGGAATTAATCGCGAAAAGGGGGAGGGTAAATATAGGCTTACCTAACCCATGGCTTCGCCCATGGGCTAATTTGGATAACCCTTTCAAGTTTAAGAATCCCCCCTCTAAACACACCGTTAACGGTTGATCGCCCTTCCCGGAATCGCGCCAGCGTCGATGAGGGCTTTGCCCCAAATGGCGTAGCCTTTGTCGGTCGGATGGGTTCCATCGTAGAAGATTTCTCGCGAGAGGGAGCCATCGGCTTGGCGCATCTTCGGACCGATATCGAGGAAGTGGACGTGCTTATCGTTTCTCCAGATTGGCACGAGGAGCGCGTTGAGTTCGGAGATGGTTTGGTCGAGCTTGTTCCCTTTCTCGAATCCACGCGGAAAGATTGCCATGACAAATATTTGGCTATCCTTGCTTCGTTGCTGCAGGGTTTTGACGATGGCTCGGATGCCCGCAACGACTTCGGCGGGCGTGTTGGTTCGGGCGGTTTGGTCGCCGACCAGGTTATTGGTGCCGATGTTGATCACGACGGTTTTGGGCGTGATTCCCGTGAATTCGCCGTGGTTGAGTCGCCACAAAACGTTCTGGGTTCGGTCCCAGCCGTAGCCCATATTGAGCACTTTAAGGTTGCCGAATGTATCTTTCCAGGCGTTGGGCCCGTTCACTAATCCCGCTTTGGGTTCACCGGACCAGAAGTGAGTGATGGAGTCGCCGATCATGACGACGTCGGGGTTGCCTTGCTTTTGCACATCGAGGACATCGGCGTGGCGATGGAGCCAATTGTAGTTGTCGCGCTCGAAGTTCACCTCGGGAATGATGGCGGTGTTTTGCGCCATGACCTGGCTTGCCAAAGTGCATAGGAGAGATGCGGGTAGGAGTGCGCGGTTCAGTTTCATGGATGCTATGCATTGGTTATAGCAGGAATCCAAGGGCTATTTAAATTTAGAATCGCGGATTTGGGTTGAGTTGCTGGCTAGGGGGCTGCCCGATGACGTCCCAGTGCTCGACGATCTTGCCATCGGCAAGTCTAAAAATGTCGGCGACGGCGTATGCTGGCGCCCCGGGGGCGGGAATAAATCGAGCGTGAAGGACGACCATGTCTCCCTCAGAGATAGTCCGGATCAGTTCCCATTTACAATCTGGCAAGTGTTGGATCAGGTTCTCGAGATAGGTAATGGTTGCTTCACGAGTCCCGTGCTCAACATCGGGTTTGTGTTCAACCATTTCCGGTGAAACATATAGTTCGAACGCCTTGCGGGGGTTCTTGCCCTCGAGCCCCAATCGGTAGAAGGCAAGGACAGTATCCAGGTTTGAATTCTGATCCGCTTGATTCATGAGACTTACCCATTGGTTATAGCAGGAATCCAAGGGCTAATTACGATCATGAGGAGTTCGGCGGTCGATGTCATGAGCTATGATCTGGCTATGAAGCGACGAGTATTCCTTAATGGAGTGCTCGTCTTCGTCGGCTTGCTGGCCCTGGCTTGGGTTGTCCGTCCAGCGACGTTTCGAGAGCAGATTGAGCACCAAGGAATTCATTTGACTGAGATCTCACACGAGTCAAGAGAACATTTGTTGACGTCCTCCTTTTCAATTCCCCGCGATGAAGTTCCGAAACTCAAAGCTTGGTTAACCAAAGAAGGCTTTCAAAATGTTAATGGCTCTTCCGCTGATGACTTTTATTATCGTGAACATCGCATTCTATACTTCTTCAGGCAGAGATTCCAAACCGTGAAAATTATTCAGCCTAATGATGGCTCGGTTATGGTATCTCTCACCGATCGGTAAGCGGGGGTTAACTATTAACCGCTGACTTTTGTGAAGAAGGCACTGTCGGGAATATGGTCGGACAGTTGGTTAGGGGTGTCAAAGTTCAGTTTGTTCTCGTAATCGGTTCCCTCAAGCTCAAAAGTAAAGACCCCATTGAAGTAGGTCCAGGTTCCTTTTTTGTCATCCATGGATAAGCTGCCGTCGGGAGCAATGGTAAGAAATCCTAGCCTGCCCCCAAATCATTTAGACTGAATCCATTTGCCGACTAAGCCTTGGCGCTTGACAACTTGATCTTGGACCAAGAATAAGCCCGAAGCAACCGACACGATCACGCAGAACGTGATCATGACTTTTCCAGCTCTATTGAGTGGCTTAACCTGAATATTCACTTGTCGATTTATCTTAGCGAGTGTTTTACCTTTTGGGGCATGATCGGTTAGGGATCCTTCGGATTTTGCAGCGAAGCAGGCTCTGGGAGATCAACCCCCACCGGTTCATTCTTCACCGACCTCAAAAAAGACTGACGTTGGTCAGTCTTTTCCAAGGGCTCTTCCCTTCTGGGAGAGTGACTCGTTCTGAACCTACACAACAATTTGTCTCTACCAAGAGACTGCGAGGCTGACACACAGCCGGAATAACACATGCCAGACGAACAAGAACTAAACCAATTAGAGATAGTGCAATCCGCCTTCGTTCCCGTTCCTCCGACTTCGGCGGACCTTCGGGAAGACATAGAAGATCAGGAACCGGAATCCGCCTTCGTTCCCGTTCCTCCGACTTCGGCGGACCTTCGGGAAGTTGACGAGGGCGAAGAGGATGAACCTGACCAACAGGTCGAACCTCTTTCTGACCTTAAAGAACTGATCTTAGCTGACCCCGAGCGAGCGCTCGAGAGGACGGCTCAAGTTGAAGCGGGTCTCGTCAAACTCCAAGCTCAGAAGCTCCAAGCGGAATCGTATGTGAGCGGAATCGACACCGTCTTCCAGGGGTTAGAGCGCGGAGACAAGAACGCCATTTCCCAATTCGAGAAGGTTCTGTATGACAATACGGGGCTGACTTTCAAAACGCTAGCCGACATGCAGGCCGGGGACTCCTCCGGCTTCGAAAATGCCAAGCTTGCGAACCTTGAGCGAAAGCTTGAGGCATTGGAAAATGAGCGAGCGGCGTCAAAGTGGATTGCCGAAGTCGGGAGCGTGGTCGCTAGCCAAGTGGCTCGCGAAACCGGGCTCGAGTTTTCGCCCGAACAACTCTGGATGGCGCGCCCTCATCTCCAAAGAGGCGCCACGGTTGAAGACGTTCGCAAGGCGGTCATGCGAGTCGATCCTGACGCTTATGACCGAGCCGTCGCCAAGCGCGACGGAACCAAGTCGCCGGTACCGAGATCCGCAACTTTGCCAACCGGCAGAGGCGGAAATCACAAAACTTTCGAACACACCGCCCAAGGGTTCTTGAAGGCTTATGAAGCGAAAAGGGCACGAGGCGGATAACACAAAAACATATGTCAATTAATTCAAAAACAGGGTTTGATACCCTCCTCGCCGAAGACTGGTTCATGAGTGGGCAACCCATTTTGAACGCAGTCAAAAATCGTCCAAC
>JBAXBU010000163.1:0-3769 GCA_037141835.1 Armatimonadota bacterium
GGTTGAACGATATAGGTGAACTTTGCCCCCCAGCGAGAACCATCTCCGCAAGACTCTTCAATGGGGCTATTTTCTTCAATGACAATAATGCCGATTTCCTTGATTCCGGCGGCAACAATCGCGTCAATTCCGTACTCAATTACGGGCTTATTAGCGACCGGGACAAGTTGTTTCGCAAGACTGTACGTGATGGGCCGAAGGCGCGTCCCTTTTCCACCCGCCAATATTAATGCTTTCATAAATCTTCACCCAAAAATCGACCGTAAAAGGCCCTGACAAAGTCTTGGTAGTCTGGCAATGCGATAATCGGTTGCCACCACCACTCATTATCTCGGTACCAGCGAACGGTATTCCTCACTTGCGTTTCAAAATCTTCTTGTGGTTTCCAACCCAACAATCTAGTTCGGTCCGATGTCATCGAATATCGTTTGTCATGGGCACCCTTTCTGGGGTCTTCGATGCGTTTGACCAATTCTTCGGTTCGACCAGTTTCTTCAAGGAGGATCCGGACGATTTCCTTGTTTTGGCGCTCGTTCTCGTCGCCAACATTGTAGACGGTGCCCGGCACTCCGTTCAAAAGTACTGCCTCAATACCACGGCAGTGGTCTTCAACGTGAATCCACTCTCTGACCTGAGTCCCGTCACCATACAATGGTACTTTTTTGCCCATCAGCAACCGAACTGCAAAGAAGGAAATGAGCTTTTCTGGATATTGGTACGGACCGTAATTGTTTCCGCCCCGCGTCACACAAACTGGAGTCCCAAACGTAATATGGTGAGCTCTAGCCTGTAAATCTCCCCCCGCTTTGCTAGCAGAGTACGGAGTATTGGGCATGATCGGTGAGTCCTCGGTGAATCGTCCTTGGTCAATCGAACCATAAACTTCGTCGGTGCTAACCTGAACATATTTTTGGATTTTGTATTTGTTGGTTGCCTCGCACAAGACAAAAACACCAAAGACGTCGGTGTGAATGAACGAACCCGGATCGAGAATCGAGCGATCATTGTGACTTTCGGCGGCAAAATTGACAATATGAGTGACACCATTCGCTTCAATTGCACCATTAACCGCAGAAGCGTCTTGAATTTTGCCGTGAACGAACGTAACACGTTCGCTTAAAAGATCTTGAATGGTCGAGAGATTTCCCGCATATGTTAACGCGTCGAAAATGACGATTCTTGAGTCTGGATACTTGTCAACGAGAAGGCGCACGAAGTGTGAACCAATAAATCCGGCACCGCCGCAAACCATTACAACAGCATTCTTAAGATCAGGCATCCTGCTAAATCATAGACTTTTTTCCCTTTTCCTTGCCAACTGGGCAATAATAACTGTTATAACTGCCGACAATGAAGTTGGAATTCTTTGGCGACAACTGTCGTTATTAAATGTGGAGTACTGATTGGATCAAGCCGGAACAGCAAAGGAAAAGGAAGGAACATCTCTATTAGATGATGTGATGGGCTACGTAAATGTTGGCCTCAAATATCTGTCCCAGGTCAATTGGCCAGCATTAATTGTCAATCCAAGGACTTGGTTTTTCCTCGGAACACTTGTTGGCTTAGCTCTGATGTTCTCAAACCTATTGGTCACCACCGGCCAAAAGTGGATGGGAGATGAATATTACTCACACGGCTTTATTGTTCCGCTTCTCATTGCCTGGCAACTCAAAATCCGATATCAGGAATTGATCGCTATTCCGGTCAAAGCTGGATATGCCGCGATTGGCTTATTTGTGCCAATTGTGTTCTTTCAGTACATTGCGTTCGTGGGCGAGTTTTGGATGATTCAATGCCTACTATTCGTTGCATCAATCCTGACGGCTGTATGGCTGTTGTTTGGATTCAAGCGAGCTTGGTTTATTGCCTTACCCATCGGATTCTTACTCTTCGCTTTGCCCGTTTGGGGTTCATTCATTGACGGCAACACCAACACCCTGCAATTGCTTTCCACAACCGTTGCGGAGAAGTTTTTGTCATTATTTGGTTTTAATCCGATGCGGCTTAGCGGCACGGACATCCAACTCAATAGTTATGCTCTAACCGTAGCGGTTCCGTGCAGCGGTCTCAAATTGATGGTTGCAGTAGCTTGTTTCACTGCCCACTTTGTCCTGATCGCTCGCAAGGAACTGAGCTTCAATATTTTGATGATCGTGTTAGTCGTCCCACTTTGCCTTTTCATCAATGGGCTCCGAATTGCTCTGATCGCGGTGGTCGGAGAGCTACAGGGATCAGATGCAGCTTTGAAGTTCCATGATTACAGTGGCTATTTGACTCTGCTCATATGCTTCTTTATTCTCTTTAAATTTGCGAGGTTATTTGGATGGAAGGATTAAGTAAACGACTCGGAATTCTGTGCGGAATATTCTTAACAACCGGGCTTGTCCTGAATTTCGCACCACGACCTGCACAGGTTGAACGTACGGAAGCCGAAGTCGCGACAATGTTGCCCCTCAAGGTTAAGCACTATACTGCGGCCCTGGCGCAAGGGCAATATTGCAGCTATAAGCTTGACCAATCAAACTATGACATTTTGAACCCTTGGGGAATCGTTGCTCGTGTATTTGTAGACGGGCAATCAAAATACGAAGTTGTGGCGATTGCGAGTCGAAGGAAAGAAAGCTTCCACGATCCGCAGACATGTTTAACTGCCCAAGGTTGGAATTTGACTAATCAGAGAGTTGAAAGTGTCGTGACAAAGTCCCGTGGCACTGTTCCAGTCACTTTGTTTGAAATGGAGAAGGGCGGGGAAAAGAAGACTGCCATGTACTTCCTCAAGATCACGCAAGGCTATTACGCTGAGTTTAGTAGCGTCAAATGGGATATGTTCAAGTACAAGGTGATGCATTGGGGCAAAGATGACGAAGGTGCATTTATTCGCATTATTCCTGAAGGACCTTCCACCGAAGAGAAGATGAAGCAATTTACTGCCGATTGGATTGATGAAGCAGTTAAGACAAGTAAGAATTACTACTAGTAGTAATTCTTACCGATCTATTTCGCCGAGCACGATATCAATCGAGCCAATAATCGCAACAAGGTCAGCCAACATTCGACCAACAGCCAGAACTTCGAGAGATTTCAAGTTCATAAAGCTGGATGGCCTTTCGTGCCATCGATATGGTTTATTGGTCCCATCCGACACGACATAAAAGCCAAGCTCTCCTTTTGAGCCTTCAACGGCAGCATAGGCCTCGCCAACAGGTGGTCTGTAGCCTTCGGTGTACAGTTTGAAGTGATGGATGAGAGATTCCATCGAGGTGTCAAGTTCCTCTCGCGGTGGAGGAGAAATTTTTCGATCTTTGGTTCGGAAGTCGCCTTCTGGCAAGCCATCAATTGCTTGCTGAATAATGCGAATACTTTCCTTCATCTCAACCACACGGACAAGGTAACGATCATAGACATCGCCAGTCTTGCCGGTGGGGACTCCAAAATCAAAGTCTTCATAGCTACTGTATGGCATGTCCTTTCTGAGGTCAAATGCTACACCACTGGCTCGCAAAATCGGGCCAGAGCAGCCTAGGTTGAGGGCTTGCTCTGCAGAAAGGATTCCCACGTCAAACGTGCGCTCCTTGAAGATTGGATTGTCAGAGAGGAGACCTTCTAAAACTTCCAGCTCGCTTCCAAACCCTTTGAGGAATGAACGAAGTCGAGGTTCAAATCCTTCTGGCATATCGCCACGAAGTCCGCCTGGCACGATCCAGGACGGCATCATTCGAACTCCACTAAACATTTCAAACAAGTCGAGAATAAGTTCTCTTTGTTGGAA
>JBAXBU010000164.1:0-3709 GCA_037141835.1 Armatimonadota bacterium
AATGGTTTGAGCGTTCACCTTACCGTTATTGGGCTCATATTGATCGCTCCTCTACTTAGCATTTTCATAGCTAAATTGCTTCAAATAACCGTCGAGGCACCCTCCATGAAGTTAGCAAAGAACTTCCGAGACCAGGATCAAAAAAAGTGCTTGCCAGAAGACCTATTGGTTCCATAAAATAATTGAAACGATTTGCAACGCTACTCGTCGTACAATAGAAGCAAAATGAAAAGCCTTCGATTAATTTCAACCCTTGGTGTCCTTGCGATTTGCACAGTCTTCGCGTCGGCTCAAGATTCGGGCCTTGGAAGAGGTCAAATAGATAAAGACTCAGGTTCAAAATCTCGGAACGATTCTCCACCACCTTCCAGTCAAGGTCGCTCATCTTCGTCCCAGGATCAAGGTCGTTCGCGAGATCGAAGTTCAGAACCATCAAGAAGCGCACCTCCTCAAGATTCTGGACGCTCGAAAGATCGTTCTTCCGAGCCCAGACAGCCTTCTTCGCCACCACCTGCACAAGATTCGGGTCGCTCGAGAGATCGTTCTTCCGAGCCTAGACAGCCATCTTCGCCTCCACAAGACTCAGGTCGGTCACGCGACCGATCGTCAGATCCATCTCGAGGCGCACCACCACAAGACGGTGGATTAGGCAGAGGACAAGGGTCAGGCAGTTCAGGTAGCACCGGAACTTCACGAGATCGAGGATCACAGCCTCGACAATCCCCTCCACCTCAAGATTCAGGTCGAGGTCAAGGTTCAACTGGTTCTCAATCGGGCGGAACACTTCCGTCTCGAGGAGATCGCGGTTCCAATCCACGACAATCACCTCCACCTCAAGATGGCGGACTTGGTCGAGGACAAGGTTCGGGCAATTCCGGCGGAACTGGATCACAATCTGGCGGAACACTTCCATCAAGAGGCGATCGCGGTTCAAACCCAAGACAAACTTCGCCGCCCCAGGACGGTAGTCTTGGTCGAGGACAGGGCTCAGGTTCTTCAGGAACATCTCGTGACCGAGACAAGGACACTGGTCGAGTGCCAATTGGTTCTCAAGGCGATTCGGGTCTCGGACGAGGACGAGTTGGTGGCCAACCTGCCCAAGGTCGAGTCGAAAACCAAGTTTCACGCAGTGGATCGGTTAATTATCGAGGTACCAACAACGTCGATGGACGAGCTGGTTCAAGACCAGCCGTAGTAGCTCCACCGCAAACTTACGGAATCATCAAGTCAAGTTCGATGGAGCAAAGAGCTCTGCGAGAAGATGCCTCAAGGCACGCATCTGGACTCTTCAACAATGGTTGGCGAACGGGCTACTGTCACTACAATAACAATTGGAATGACAGCTACTTCTGGTATCCAAACTATTGCTTCTCACCATTCGGAAACGTCAACATCGTCATTTCTCCTTGGTACTCGTACACGTTCCTTCCTGGCTACCTTAATTGCACCAGCGTTTATGTGACCAATTACCGCGGCTATTGGGGATGGAACACCGGATTTGTGTACACCAATAACAGCTATAACAATGGCTGGGACTTCAACAACAATTCGACAAACCGAGAACTGAATTACTCAATCGATGACCTCCAAGATGGTTTCGAGAATCGTGACTTCAGGGCCTTGGATCGACTTGTTCCAGAGCGAGGGCAAATCGCAATCTACCGAGATGGTCGATATGATTACTCGATCAATGCCGATGACTTTGCTGACCTGTTGAACGATCTTTCGAGCAACGCGAATACCAACCGGTATCGAATCCTCGAAACCCGAACCAACAGAAATTCAGCTCGAATCTCTGCATTGCATGAGTTCACCGACCAATGGGGCAACCGACAACGAGTCTATCACTCCATCTATCTTGAGAATGAGCGTGGTAACATGGTCATCCGAGAATTCGGAACTTCAAACTCCCGAGTTTGGTAAAACTCACATAATCAGAAATCCCTGGACCTAGTGCCGGGGATTTTTTTGTATCTTTTGTCCTCTTAATTGAGCGTAGCTGCCTGAGGAACTTCAAGTTCGGCCACAATGCCACCAGTCTGATCCTTAGGAGTCGGAATAATGTATCCCAGCTCACCGTGGTAAGCAAGATCAAGTCCTCGTTGCTCAGACCGCTCACTGCTGCGCAGTCGAGTAAATTTGTTAATCACAACCGCAAGCGCATAGGAACCGATTCCTGCGAAAGCAATGGTCGCACCAGCCGCGATGAACTGAACCAGGATCAAGTGTCCCCGACCTTGTTTCAACGAATCGCCGACAACCGAATTGACTGATACGGTCGCGAAGATTCCCGTAAGTATCGCCCCCATAAATCCACCAATGCCATGAACACCAACTACGTCCAAAGCATCATCAAGCTTGATTTTATGCTTGAGTTCGACCGCAAAGTTACAGACAACTCCGGCCAGTAAGCCGATGAGAATTGACGACTGTAAGGTCACAAACCCAGCTGCAGGGGTAATCGCAACCAGACCAGCTACCAGACCACTGGCACCACCAATTGCGGTTGCCTTCTTTCTCGGGCTACGAATCATCTCGACGCAAATCCAAGCCAGCATTCCGGCCGCCGCCGCCATATGAGTCGTTAAGAAAGCGTTGACTGCTACTTTATCGATAGCCAAGGCAGAGCCGGCGTTGAAGCCGAACCAACCAAACCAAAGCATTCCTGCGCCAAGAAGGACGAGCGTGATGTTATTTGGCTTCGTTTCGACAGATGAGCGAGGCCCGATGAATGCGGCAAGTGCAAGGGCAGAAACGCCACTGGCCAGGTGAACCACAGTTCCTCCCGCAAAGTCCAAGGCGCCCATCTTAAACAGCCAACCGTCAGGGTTCCAAACCCAACAAGCAATTGGACAATAAATAACGACGGACCAAATGATCATGAAAATCAAATAAGCCTTAAATCGAACCCGCTCAGCAATCGCTCCCGAGATAAGCGCTGGCGTGATAATGGCGAATTTCATTTGGAAGAGCATAAAAAGCGCCGCCGGAATGGTCTGGGTGCCGTAGGGCGTGTCAATCGAAATGTTACGCCCCAGGATGTACTCAAGATTGCCAATAAACCCGTTTGTACTTTTACCAAATGTGACCGAGTATCCGATCAAAACCCACACCAGACTGATGACCGCCATCATGGTAAAGCTAAGGAGCATCGTGTTCAACACATTTTTCTTCTGAACCATGCCACCATAAAACAAGGCAAGAGCAGGAGTCATAAAGAGAACTAGTGCGGTTGCGACGATCATCCACGCGCTGTTTGCGGCATCAATTTTCGGCACCGGAGTTTGCGCGTTCACGGCAGAGGCTGCCCCAAAAAGGAATAGAATAGGAAGAAATTGCTTGTGTTTCATTGATGATGAAGCTCCAATTCAAGCAACGCCGCTTACGGTCACCGCTACACCGCGGTAGCTCATCATACAACTTTTATATTAATTTTTCAATATTTAAGCTTTATTTTAAGGAAAATTACATTAAATATGAAATGGCTTGGGATTCTTGTTATAATATTGGGCTTCGTGACATTCGTTGCCTTGACCGCCTTTGAGGGGTCGCTACCACTTGTCCAATTCGTCAAGAAGGACAACGTATTGACTTCCCCAGTCCATACCCTCTTGCCACCAAACACTCAATTCATTGCCGGAACCGGAATTGATGGAGCCAAGTTTGTTGACATTAACTCCCCGGCCGCCAAGTACCTGGAACTCCCTCG
>JBAXBU010000165.1:0-3678 GCA_037141835.1 Armatimonadota bacterium
CTGATTACTGACCTTAAACAGCGAGGTTTGCTCGACGAGACGATTGTGGTTTGGGGTGGCGAATTTGGTAGAACTCCGATTAATGAGCAACGAAATGGGGTGAATTTCCCGGGGAGGGACCACCATCCAAAGGCGTATACCATGTGGGTTGCCGGGGGAGGAATCAAGCCAGGCGTATCATACGGTAAGACCGATGATATTGGATTCAATGTTGTTGAGAATCCGGTTACGGTTCACGACCTGAATGCGACATTGCTCCATCAGCTTGGGTTAGAGCACACGAAACTGACCTATCATTTCCAAGGTCGAGATTTTCGGCTCACCGACGTGTTCGGTGAACCGATTAAGGACTTAATTTCCTAGGACTACTCGTCAGCTCCAGCTTTTTCGAGCTTATTTGCTGCGGCCTCTCGAGACTTACTTGAATCAGGCGGTGCACAGGCTACTAGAACGACAGCGACGACGAGAAGTAGGGCGAAAATTCGTTTCACACTTTAATTTAACACGTTCTTCTTGGAAATGAGAAGTGATATGCTTTTCTTGCATGTTTTTAACATCGTTTCTTGCGTTTCAATCCCTTGCCGAAGTTCGACTTGAGTCACTCAATCTGAAAAGTTTTGTTCAGGACTGGGGGCAAGCCCAGGCTAATAAATCGGTCGACGCTCACCCGATAAAGATTGGCGGAAGAACGTTTGAATACGGAGTGGGAACTCATGCGGCAAGCGAATGTACGATCCAACTTCACAAATCAGCAGTTTCATTTCACGCGTTTGTTGGGGTTGATGATGAAACAGACCGAAAGGGCTCTGTCCAATTTTTGGTTCTTGTAGACGATAAGAAGGTTTTTGATAGTGGAGTTATGAAAGGTGGTTCGGCTGCCAAAGAGGTCAACGTTGACCTCAAGGGAGCGAGCATTTTGGAATTAGTTGTCGAGGATGGAGGGGATGACATTAACTATGATCATGCCGATTGGGCCGACGCAAAGATTAGCTATGATAGCAATGGGAAAATGCCCCTTGCCCAAGCGGTGAATATTGTTCAGCCTGATCCTGTTCTTGCCCCGATTGACCACGTCAAAACTCGAATCAATGGAGCCAAGGTTATTGGCACGACTCCAGGAAAGGAGTTCCTCTTTAGGGTTGCGGTTACCGGCAAAGCACCGTTGAAAGTAACCACGAGTCAGCTTCCGGGTGGGCTATTCTTTGACCCAGAGAGACGAGTTATTTCTGGTCGCGTGGCGAAGGCGGGAGTGTACAAAGTTCGTATCGATGCTTCGGGTCCGGGTGGATCATCGAGCGAAGAACTTCGAATAGTAGCCGGAAAAGATAAGTTGGCCTTGACGCCGCCGATGGGGTGGAACAGTTGGAATGTTTGGGGATTGGCGGTCGATACGGACAAGGTACGGGCCGCCGCTGATGCGTTCGAGAAGCTTGGACTTGCGGATAATGGCTATACGTTCGTCAACATGGATGATGGATGGGAGAAGGATCGTGCGCCAAACGGCGACATCACGACGAACGAACGGTTCACCGATATGAAAGGGCTTTGCGACTACGTCCATAGCAAGGGTCTGAAGGTTGGAATTTATAGCTCTCCCGGACCACAGACTTGTGGTGGATACATGGGCAGTTACAAGCATGAAGAAGCGGATGCGGCATCTTATGCAAAGTGGGGAATTGATTATCTTAAATACGATTGGTGTTCTTACGGAAGTATCGTGCCAAACCCTGATTTGGCGGGCTTGAAGCTTCCGTACACCAAGATGCACAATGCCCTTGAGGCCAGCAGCCGAGACATTGTCTATAGCTTGTGTCAATACGGAATGGGAGATGTGTTTAAGTGGGGACATACCACCGGCGGGAATCTTTGGCGAACTACTGGAGATATCACTGATTCATGGTCGAGCATGGCGGGTATTGGGTTCGACCACTCCCGACGATCACCGTTTGCAGGCCCTGGTGGCTGGAATGATCCCGATATGTTGGTGGTTGGATGGCTTGGTTGGGGACCTCGGGTTCGTCCGACCAATTTGACCAAGCATGAGCAAGTTACGCATATTACTTTATGGTCTATGCTTGCGGCGCCGTTGCTCCTTGGTTGTGATTTGACTCGAATTGACGACTTCACTCAACGGTTGATTTGTAATCCAGAAGTGGTTTCGATTGATCAGGATTCGCTTGGAAAGGCGGCGGTAAGAATTTGGGAGAGCGGAAAGTTAGAGATTTGGTCACGACCCCTCGATGACGGCTCGAGTGCAATTGCGATCTTTAATCGAGGTCACAGTCCGGTCAAGCGGTCTTTCGGCATGTCGGATATGGGAATTAAGGGAATTCTGGCGGGCAAGAAGGGCTTTAGGGATTTGTGGCTGCGCAAGGACCTCGGGCGGATGGCGGGTCTAGCCAATGTTACTGTCCCAGCTCACGGCGCATTGCTTTACAAAGTGAAGTAAGGGAATAGAGCTTCTAGCCTTCAGCTGCAAGCTGTTAACGAAGTCGGAACAAAATTAATAGATTCGATCTAAACCTTTCAGTTAATCTGGCTGTATTATCTCTTTGAGGTAAGCCGATCAGAAACCAGGAACTGAACAACGAATCGCTTCTCGTCGTCCCTATCCGGGACGACGAAATTTTCGAAAGTTCAATTTCTTTACTTACTGCTTGGGCACCTCGGTCTTCACCGAGAGGAACTATAAGCAGGTGCTAGGATAAGACAAAGGATGAGGCCCGTCACCCCGGCGGCCAGCGCCTTCCGTGAGAAAGGACGATTGACGCGAAGGTCTTCCCAGCAATAAACCAAATAGCCCATAACAAGAATCATCGCGGTAACTTCGAATATGAGGTAACCCTTTCTGGCAAATTCACGAAATTGGAAAATGACAAATGGAAATGGTATCGAAAGCCACATGATTATTGTTCCGAGTGTGAAGCGGAATTTTAGTTTCGGTCTTTGAACAATATGTTCATTGTAAACCGTTTGGTTGGAAAATCTTGCCTAGCAATCTAATATCACTTTCTTTCGAAGCAATGCGGACCCGTTATCGCGGCAGGTAAGGCAACACGGGACCGCGGACAGCCGCCATAAAGACTGGCGTGACAATGACATAGATCATTCCCATCAAGATTAGATATAGCAGGGACAGCTTCAAAAATGGTTTTCCGGCCCTTCGATCCTGCCACGTTGAAACGAGAAATGCCAGTACAAGAAGTCCACCAGTGACATAGAAGACGGCTTGAACTCCTGCTGATGTATCAAGGAATGATGACATGATTAACGGCAAGAAAAAGGACAGGCAGTAGAGCACGTTGCCGAGCGTTAACTGGAGGTCGAACACTTTCGGATTTTCTTCTTGCATGTGGTTATTGTAAACCGATTCGGCCATTTCTACCTAACGCCCGAAATTCACAGAATCCTCTTGGCAGCGCAATAAATTACGCAGTTGAAAGCTCGAACAAGTTCAAGCACTCCACATAGGCTCAATTTACTTCAGCAAGTCTTTTACAATGTGCCCATGGACGTCGGTCAACCGGAAATCCCTTCCTTGATACCGATAAGTCAGCTTGGTGTGATCGATGCCCATGAGGTGCATCATCGTCGCGTTCATATCGTGAATATGGACCGCGCCAGGCGTAAATGTATCAACTGAAGGATTGATGACTGCGCCATCCTTATCAACGATGT
>JBAXBU010000166.1:0-3579 GCA_037141835.1 Armatimonadota bacterium
TACCTTTCCGTTTGACCGTTCGTTCGAGTCGTCAAATTCACACTCAACCGTAATGCCAATGAGTGGCTTCACTTCAAGATCGCTCCAATGTTCTCGACGTACTCTTTCACCTTGTTCAGGAATTCTGCGGCGCCAACCCCGTTACAGAGGCGGTGGTCAAAAGTCATCGTTATTGACAACCTTTTGAAGTCTTCCTGCCTCGTCAATGTCCCTAAAGGTCTCTCCAAGGAAGATGGTTGCCATGCTTGGCGCGACAACAACTGGAATTGCATTACGCAATCCAAATGCCTGCATATTAGTCAGTGAGACGGTAACCGCTTCGTGAGCTTGATCCTTTCCACTGCGAGCCAGAGCAATTCGATCTCGAGTCGCGGACGCAAAATCTTGCCAATCGAACGTGTCCGCACTATCTACGACCGCAATTACCAGTTCATCGCCAGGCAACGAAACCGCAATCCCCAAGGAGACAAAATCGTATGTGCGAATCTTATCATCGCCCGCTAGTCCGCTTCGGAAAGCTGGAAACTCGGTCATCGCCTTGGTCACGGCGTAGGCGAACATCGTAAAACCGCTCGGCTGAAACTTGCCGCCACCAGCTTTTAGCTTTGCGCGTTCGTCTTCGATTGGCCCCCACTTTGTGACGACCGTCATAGTGCCAGGGACAACCAACGAGTTGGATCGCACCATGCGACTGTTAAGAACTCGCTGCTTGCCGGGCATTTGCCGTTCGGTGAACTTGATACCGCTGGCAGAAACTTGGCTCGTACCAACAACATTGCTCGTTCCACCCCCTGCCAAAAAGAGATCAATGTCGGCAGGCATCAGTTTGCTTCCGGCAAAAGGAACGGTTACCAAAGTATCGGGCGAAATTCCCTTTTCTTTGGCATAGGCTCTTGATCGAGGCGGAATTCCTTGTAGTCGAGCACTCGACTTCAAATCATCTCTCGTAGGTGCCGATGACGCACTTGGACTAGGAGTGGCGCTAGGCGTGGAAATACCGTGGACAGGAGCATCAATAACGTCGGTTCCTGAGCCAACTTGGATCTTTCCGACTTCTGCTCCAATTGCGATTACATCGTCAACTTTTGCCGTCCAAGATATGAGCTTTCCAGCGTAAGGCGACTCAACATCCATGACTGCCTTATCGGTTTCCATCTGATAGATCGGATCATCTCGCTTAATGTCGTCTCCAGGATTCTTAAGGAAAGCAACGATCCTTGCTTCTTGCAAGCCTTCGCCAATTTGAGGAACGAAAAGTGGGGCAATGCTTATCTCGTCAGCTTTCCCAGTCGAAGGGGTTGGGGCAACTTTTTCCACCGCAGTCTTTTCCACTTTGGTTTCTGAGGCCTGATCGCCGAGCCCTGATGTTTCAAACTTCGCAATTTCTCCCCCAATAGCCACAATGTCATCGACTTTAGCCGACCACGAGACCAAGGTTCCTTCAACGGGTGATTCCACGTCCATGACTGCCTTGTCAGTCTCCATTTGATAGATTGGTTCGTCCCGCCGAACCTTATCTCCTGGTTTTTTCAGGAACGCAACAACGCGGGCTTCTTGAAGCCCCTCACCGATCTGAGGAATATTGATAGAAACAAGTGGCATCGTTGACTCTCGAACCCTGATTTTGACATAAACATCGGTCGGTGCGCCGATGAATCTCTCTCAATCCCAGATCGAATTTCAGCTTCAAGGTATTCACCGCCTTCAGTCAATCAGATGTCTAACATTAATTGAAGTGACCTAACAGACCGAATCAGTCAATTCTGCCTTCGGGATTTCACTCAAATTCACTTCAAAAATTACCGGATAGTGATCACTCGGATAAATCCCATTTTGGGAAGTTCGCACGACTTCCACGAGCTTCGCCTTGATTCCGCCACCTACAAACATGTGGTCAATAGGTGCACCATCGTCTCCACCACGGAATTCGTGAAAAGTCCCGGTCAAGTTATCCTTTGAGACGAATTCGCACCCTTCAATTTGGATAAGAGGAGTAAGGTCCGGGGATTTCGGTTCAGCGTTAAAGTCCCCAATCAAAATCCAGGGACCCGAATTTAAGTGCAATGAAGCTATCATTTCCGCGCTTTTGAGTCGCGCTGGTGGGCTTTCGTGGTCCCAATGAGTGTTGTAAAAATAGAAGCCTTCGTAGATCCCAAGCCACGAACAAATCCGCGTAATTTGATTTCCCCATGTCATCGAATTTGGAACATCAGGCGTATCGGACAGCCAAAAAGTCCCCATATCAATCAGATGGAAGATGTCTGCACGCCACAAAATCGTGCACTGCTCTCCTTGCGTATTCCCATCCTCTCGACCAACCGAGTAGAAGGAGTATTCCGGTAACTCGGACTTCAAGTATTCGAGTTGAAACTCAAATACCTCTTGCAAACCGATAATTTTGGCATTCGACTCTCGAATAACCTTTGCCGTCAAATGACACCGATGTTCCCAAGAATTCACACCATCATCCGCAAGTCCATTGCGGATGTTAAAGGTCATGACCCGAAAAGTCATAACAATTACCCTAAGCGTTTGCTAACAATTCGTTTGCCAGTTCTTCAAGCACAACCCCTACGTACCAAACATCGTGATCATTCTCGGGTGACTCATGCCAGTCGTACAAGTAGCCATTGACCAGATCCGCTCGCGGCAACTGATCAATAAGCTTGTACCTTGGCATATACGTTTCCCTCAAGACTGGGTAAAAGTCGCTAGGGAGTGGCGGCTGCATGAGCCGATAGTCATCCGTGACGTCCACGATGACTACTCGGGCGAGGTTATGTTCCCATAAATTTCCGCACAATTCTGCCATCGTGAATCCAGACGATGGACAGATGAGAAAAGGAGCGACTATAAATGAGCGGGTTTAGGTTCCGTAATCAAAAAGTTCTCTTTCTGACCACCCTTTGGACCAAGAGACTTACGTGTCTCGCTATTCTTGATCTTGGGCTGATTCGTCTTGTCCGCCTTCTTGCCCCAAGGCAACAACAAGGCGACACGTCGATTGCCCGGTGCCATCGGCTTCTTCGGAAACTTCAATTTCGTATCTGCGTAGCCCCGAACTTCCTTAAAGCGATTGTTTGGTACACCAGAGATGCATAGTTCTCGTCGGAAAGCCATTGCCCGATCGCTACTCAATTCCCAGTTCGTATACTCCCCTCCGGCGTATGGTTGAACGTCGGTATGTCCTTCAAGAACTAAGAATCTGCCGGTGTCTTTGACAATTGGAACGACTTCCTTGATAACTCGCTTTCCAAGCGGACTAATTGTTGCGCTTCCAGATTCGAAGAATACGCTAGTTACGTCCTCTAAGAACTCGATAAGGATCCCTTCAGCTGTCTCGGTAACTACAACATGGTCATTTTCAGCCATCTTGACCATCTTTTCGGCAACTTCGTGCTTAACGTATGCACTATCAGTATCTGCATCCTTATCGGATCCCTTAAAGTCTCCCATACCACTCCCTTTCTGGCGAGCAGATTGAGGAATTGATTGGGATTCACCCTTGGTTGGAACAACTACTCGTGAGTGAGGTGGATTCTTCATAAATCCGGCCGGGTCGTTAAAGTAACCCTGAAT
>JBAXBU010000167.1:0-3558 GCA_037141835.1 Armatimonadota bacterium
CATTTTTACTCGAGGGCAGTACACCGAATCGGAAGCCTTAGCCCGCAACATCATTCGTAAGGACAATAAACAACCGATCCCATACGCGGTACTTGGTGATATCGCCCGGGCAAAAGGAAGGCTTGATGAAGCGGCAAAGATGTATGCCTACGCGGCCCAAATGGACCCCCGCAACCCAATCTATCAGCAAAGGCACGAAGAACTTATTCGCAACTACCGCGACGCCAAAAATCCTAGCTCAGCGGCACGAGCAACTCAAAAATCGGCAATGACCATCATTGTTGGCACGCTCCTCGTTGCCAGTGCAGGACTCTATGTGATGCTTGCAAAGGAGCCGGTGATTACGCCCGGACTTGGGTTAATCAATACTTGGACACTAGGACTCGTCATCATGATTTTCTTAAGTGGCGTGAGTACCGGTGCCGTCCTCTGTGCTGGAGACTATATTGACCGCTTTAATGCTGCAACGATAGTTGCGACAGGCAGGGTTTCTTCACCGATCCTAATGCTGGCTATGGTTGCAATTGTCAACTTCTGGGCGGCAGCCGTGCTTTACGCCCTGGTTACCATTTCCCAACGAGGCTTTACGGTCAGCCACTTGCGATTTATGATTGGAATAGGTGTTACTACTCTGATCATGGCGGGTGCTGCGGCCCTTTCGATAGCAAATTTCAACCCCGTCCAAGTCTTACTTTGGGGCGGAAATCTTGCCTATCTGGGCGGAATTTGTGGCTGGATGGTCGCCGATTCGTTCAAACGAATCTAAACAACACTTACCGTCTTCAAGTCGGGTGAAACCGTAAACTTCGCTGCCGTCTTCGCAGTTACTTCTTCCAAAGAAACTTCCGGCGCAAGCTCAATCAAAGTCAAACCATGACCTCGATCCACATGAAAAACGGCGAGATCGGTGATGATCAAATCCATGCATTGCTTACCGGTTAATGGCAACGTGCACTCAGGAAGAACTTTTGACTCTCCCGCTTTATTCGTGTGTTCCATAACCACAACGACACGCTTAACGCCCGCGACCAAATCCATGGCGCCACCCATTCCTTTCACCATTTTGCCCGGAATCATCCAGTTAGCCAAATCGCCTTGCTCGCTCACTTCCATCGCACCAAGGATAGAAAGGTCAATGTGTCCGCCTCGGATCATCGCGAATGAATCAGCGCTGGAAAAATAAGACGAACCCGCAATCTCTGTTACTGTCTGTTTGCCCGCATTAATCAAATCTGCATCTTCTTCACCTTCGAAAGGGAAAGGTCCAAGGCCAAGCATCCCATTTTCAGACTGCAAATTAACGTCCATTCCTTCCGGAATATAATTCGCCACAAGAGTCGGAATTCCAATTCCGAGATTAACGTAAAATCCGTCCCGAAGTTCCTGGGCGGCCCGTTGAGCAAGCTGATCGCGTGTTAATGGCATGAGTGGTTCTTTCTTATTGTAGCGGTTTGCAAGGCAACTTTTTCGACGCAACAATTGTTAACTCAATAAGTCCTTAAGGAAAATCTCATGATTTCAACATTCATCGTCGCAACTCTTGCCATCAATGACAAGGAAGTGAAGGCAAGAGCCAATGTTGAACCCATCCTAAAACAATATTCAAAAGCAGCCGGCATCGAGTACCCGCCCAAGCAAGTCTTCTTTCGAGCGTTCAAGGACGAGCGGACTTTAGAAATTTGGGGCGCAAATTCGGCAACGTCCAAGCTAAGACTCCTTCAAAAGTATCGCGTCCTCGCCGCATCTGGCACCCTTGGTCCCAAGCGCCGTTATGGTGACATGCAAGTTCCTGAAGGCTGGTGCTTTATTGATCGCTTTAACCCGTTTAGCTCCTATCACTTATCCCTAGGGCTCAACTATCCGAACGGCGCAGACCGAGCGCTGGCTACTTCAAGCGATCCTGGAGGCGACATCTTCATTCACGGAAATCAAGTGAGCGCAGGCTGTCTGGCAATGGGGAATTCGTCCATCGAAGAGATTTACACCATTGCGAGAATGGCAAACGGCAAAGTAAGGGTCCTGATTCTTCCAAGCCGAAAAAAGCCACTAGATCGGAACAATTCACGCCTATATAGTCAAATTTACAGTATTAACCAGTCGTTTGCCTCGAACCATCGAATGCCTCTAGTTTCAATCGATGCCAATGGGAACTATAAGGTTAAGGAACCTATCTCCCTCGCTGGTCGAGGAAGATGAATTTTACGCCTTTGGTTGAACCGTTCGACGCTCAATCCGCTTCTCGTAATTGTGCCCTTCGATAATCCTATTCACGTAAATCGAAGGAGTATGAATCTGATCGGGATCCAGTTCACCAACCTCAACAAGCTCTTCGACCTCCGCAACACAAACTTTGCCCGCAGTTGCCATCATCGGGTTAAAGTTCCGGGCAGTCTTTCGAAAGACTAGGTTTCCTGATTTGTCGCCCTTCCACGCCTTAACAATGCTGAGGTCCGCGACCAAGCCGCTTTCCATGACAAACATCTCACCGTTAAATTCTCGCGTCTCTTTGCCTTCGGCAACAAGGGTTCCGTAACCGGTCTTCGTATAAAAAGCCGGAATTCCTGCGCCTCCCGCTCGAATTCGCTCCGCAAGCGTCCCCTGAGGATTAAATTCCAATTCAAGCTCACCACTTAAATACTGCCGTTCAAATTCAGCATTCTCACCAACGTAGCTCGAAACCATCTTCTTGATTTGCTTGGTTTGCAGCAAAATCCCGAGACCAAAGTCATCAACGCCACAGTTATTGCTGATAACCGTTATGTTCTGTACCCCTGTATCTCGCAAGGCAACAATAAGGTGCTCAGAGATTCCACACAACCCGAATCCACCGGACATAACGGTCATTCCATCAAATACGAGACCCTCTAGCGCGGCTTTGGCATTCGGAAAAACTTTGTTCATTCTATCAACGATTCTACTATCTGGACCGTCCCTAAGATTGAAGTGACCCGAAAAAAAAAAAGGAGCCCCGAGAGACTCCCAATTTATTTCAAGGATAAAACCCACCGCTAGGAGGGTCACTTCGTTTGACGAGCCATTGTTTGGAATGTTCACGGCTAGGACTTTTGGACGATTGCCTCTTCCAACATCTTGGGCAACTTGTTGGTGATCTCACTATTCGTCGCCACCCGGTTGACCTTGATTTGTTTGCCTAATTCAATCAACTCCTTCTCCTTATGCCCAGCATGAGCAATGGTGTAAATCCCACGTTCAGTAAGCTCGCCAACAATGGCACCCACGTTTGCATCTCCTAAATTCACAATTGCCACGTCGGCAGTGTCGTCAGGAACAGTTGTAGTCACAACCGCCTCATGCCCGGACCCTCGAACCGTATTGACGAACCTCGACGACCAAATCAAATTCGATTCAAATATCCAGACTTTCATGAAGTCAGTGTATCTGTAATGGGAGACCGGGCGTCCTCGCCCGGATTGAAACCGAGAGAGGAGTGACCAACAGTCCAGCTGAACAATTGCTGGCAGCAAGTCGGACGATAGGCGTCTCGCGGGTCAGAAGCTAACGACGCCCTCGCCTTTGCCCTTGCCCTTGCCCTTGCCC
>JBAXBU010000168.1:0-3486 GCA_037141835.1 Armatimonadota bacterium
AGTAGGTAATACCAGCTAGCTTTCGGGTTCGCATCATTGGTCTGAATCACGAGCAAAATGGCGCTCATGATCGCCGTCATAAGGGTGTACTGCTCGGCAATAAAGGACTGTTCAAGGAACGCCCCAGTACCCAAAATACTCAATCCAGTTACCGTGGCAGAAAGCCATTGCACTGCTTTCGTTCGATCCGCAAAGTGTCTAAAGACAAAAGCGCCACAAAACGCGACCGTCACCGCACCACAAAACGAACTAAAGAGGTTCGCCGATCGCGCAGCTTCAGCACCAAATGTAAATAGCTTAAAAATCTGGTTAAGGATCGCCCAAGTTGGCGCTCCCGGTGAGTGTGGAAGGCCGTTCGAAGCTACCGCTAGGGCAAACTCACCGCTATCATGAAAAGAAATCCCTGGAGCCGCAAAGAATGCCAGAAGCGGAAATGCGATCGCAAAGAAAAGGATTGTGACCTTGACTGCCGGAACTGCCTCGGCTTTCGAGCGAACTCGGGAATGAACAGCGGATAAACCTGAAACTCTCCCAGAAGGGGGAGTCGCTGAGTCCTCGAAGCGGTGGGGGTTGATCTGGCGGAGCCTGGGTACCACCTGTTAAGTTTCGGACGAAATCAGAGGAACAATAGACCTCATTACGTCCTAATTGAATCCTAACTGGCCTTCAGCTGCAAAATTAGCTCACCGAAGGTGAATACCTCTTTTTGAAAGAGAGGTCGTTGAGACCATTCCTCATTAAGAAGGAGAAATTGTTGGTCAAAACGCGAGAGTAGATTCCCCTATCTAGCCCTAAATGACTTGCAAGTTCTGAATATCGGTTGCCTGGTCGCCCTCAACCACTTCAAGCTTTTGCTCAATAACCGGCTTCGGCTTTTTAGATCGGTCCTGCTTTGGCCACAAATAAGGCAATGTCTTCGAAAGCACACTTTCTTCGCCAAACGTTCCCAGCACCAATGACCGATATTGCACGGCCCGATTAATCAGGGCCTGATGGTGTTGACGACGCACCGACCGTTGATGCCGCTCCTGGGCAAACGCTCGCTCTCGTGCCTTGAATGCCGCACGAATCACATTGACGCCCTGCACAAACGCCTCAAGGGTCGTGCCATCGGGCATGATAATCGGACTCACTCGATTGATTCTCTTCCAAACCAAATGCGTCTTGTCGACGGAAGCCATAAACTTTGCTTCATGGGAGCGCACGTCCGGAAGAGCAGGCAAATCTTTTGCGTAATCAGGGTGAAGACCGCGAACCAGGAAGGCAAAGCGCTGCATGATCGCACGCATGTTGGTTTTGTACAACCAAAGGTTCTCGCTGGCTCTATCGCGTTGCCCTACGATATGATCAATGCTGGCTCCAAGCTGATCAAACTGCTCAAGTCCGAGTTCAAATGAGGCAACCGAATAATCGCCTTTGAGAACAATTCCCGAACCTAAAAGCGACTGATTTGAGTTTTTCCAATGCTGGGCAATGCCTTCAAAAATCTCCTTGGCGTCGCTTAAATCAAGTATGGTTTGTCTCATCCTTAAGGCATCTACGATACCAGTTTGTCTGGCATCCTGGTCTCCGTGTTTTTACCGTAATTCGAATTGCTTCGAGAGTGATTCAGTTTATTCGAGAACCTGAATTCCAAGTCCCTGTCTTCAATTGTGTCACCCAAAAATTCTTTAGATTGGCAGCCGTACCAATACGCCCGTTTAGCTTGTAAACTGGCGTCATGAACTATTGGCTTTTCAAGTCCGAGCCCGAAACATATTCGATCGATGATCTCGAACGAGCAGGGAAGCCAGCCATGTGGGAAGGATGTCGAAACTACACCGTCCGCAATTTCTTTAGAGACTCTATGGCCGATGGCGACATGGCATTTTTCTACCACTCAATCGCTGATCCAACTGGAATCGTTGGCACCATGCGCATAGTCGGGGATGCCTATCCTGACCCAACCCAGTTCGACCCGCTCAGCGACTACTACGACGAAAAAGCCCCGAAAGACGGAACCCGTTGGATCCTCCGCGATGTCGAATTTATGAGCAAGTTCAAACGAGTCGTGACTCTTTCCGAACTTCGAACAATCCCGGGTCTTGAAGACATGTTTGTCGTCAGAAAAGGGCAACGACTCAGTGTCATGCCCGTTACCAAAGCCGAGTGGGACATCGTCATGGGTTTAGCCGGCATCTAAAGTCGGGATCAGAAAATGAATTTCAAACAATTTCTTGCTTGGCTAATCACCTATCAAGCCGTTACTTGGCTCCTTATCTGGCTAAACCTGCGAACGCCTTGGGTTGACAAGTTAGACGGGTCAACTCGACCCACAACCAGCCAAGTGATCTTGATGGGGCACATCTATACTGGCCTATTTTTTGCGACCATTATCGTCTTCATTTTCATCTTCATGCGAGTATGGGGAGCTTCAAACCGCCGCAGATAAGGCATAGAGCGCTAGCATCTTGTCCGCTAACTACGACTCACCGAATTTAGTCCTGAAAACACCTTGGAATCCACTATAGGATTCGAGCAAGAAATAGTGTAAAGTTCAGGTATGAGCCTCGCCGTCATCGCCGCCTCCCTCCTTCTCACCAAGGATTTGCAAAAGCAAAAGACGAATCCCCCACCGACAAGGCCGTCACAAACTGCTCCAACGTTGGGAACCGTGCAACTTCCAGGTGACAACGGAAAGATTGGGGTGACATACCAATTAGGTGCCAAAGGATCAGAACTTCACTACACCCTTGATTCCGCATCCGTGGCGCCTTACTATTCGGCACCAGAGGATGTCTTAGTGGCAGGCGAGAACCAGCGGATGTTAATCCTGAACTTTACGGTGCAAAACCCACAAAAGGAAGAAATGCGACTTGGGGCAACAACCTTTGCCTTTACTGCCGTCTCGCCAGACGATGAAAATTTCAAATTTAGTGGCTATATCCTCGGTCAACCAAAAAGGATGCACCTGGAACAGAATCTGAAGCCTGCCCAGAAGGTGAAATGTACCGTTGCCTTCCCGATCTATTCGACTGGCCCCGTCACAAAAGTAATGGTAGAAAAGGGCTCAGGAAGTCCGATTCTACGCTATGATCTCACTGGAAAATTGACCGGAACGTACGACGTCAAAAATTTGGATGCCAACATCGATCCAGCAACCGGAAAAATGAAGAATCCGGTATCTGCATGGTCCAATAACGGCGTGGACTATGCCCAGACAAGTTGGATGCCCGAATTATCAAAAGACAAACTAATTGACATGGGAGAGTTTGGGGTCACCTACGATGGCTGGGAATTCACCACCGAAAAAATCAAGGGATACGCTCCTTCAACGGGATTTAAGTATTTGGTCTTAAAGGCAAGCTTTTCTAACTTGATCGCCAAAGATGCTTTCCTGAGCTTCGCCTACTTCGATTGGACGGTAACCGATGGATCTGGACAAAAGCTTCCGTGGAATAGGGACATCTTGTTTGCTGGCAGTGACACACCCGTTTACCAAAAGCT
>JBAXBU010000169.1:0-3403 GCA_037141835.1 Armatimonadota bacterium
GCGTTCGACGACATCAACCTGAAGCGATCGTACTTTTTTCATCAACAAACAAAGTTTATGGATCGATGGATTCGGTAGTTATCGAAGAAAACAAATCTCGCTACTTTGCACCTGATTTCCCCAGCGGTTTCGATGAAAGTTTGCCGTTGAGTTTCGAGAGCCCATATGGCTGCTCGAAAGGAGCCATTGATCAATATATGCTCGACTACCATCGAATCTTTGGAATTCGGACTGTTGTTTTTCGGCATTCATCAATATATGGAACGCGACAGTTCAGTACGTTCGATCAAGGTTGGATTGGATGGTTTGTGCAGAATGCTTTGTCGCAAGCTTTGAAGGGTGCACCAGCCTTTACAATTTCTGGAAACGGTAAACAAGTGCGAGATTTGCTTTGCGCTCCGGATTTAGTGAGCTGTTACTTTTGCGCGGTAAAAAACATTGATTTAGCGGCTGGTCATGCATTCAACATCGGCGGAGGGATTGAAAATAGCTTTTCGCTTTTAGAATTAATTGGCTTTCTGGAAGAAGAGCTAAAGTGTTCGCTCGCCTACGATCAATTGCCCGCGCGGCAAAGCGATCAAAAAGTCTTCGTCGCAGATACAACAAAAGCAGCAAGATTACTAAACTGGAGTCCTCAGATCTCTCGAGAAGTCGGAGTAAGGGGAATGATCGATTGGGTTAAAACATTGCTGGTTTAAATAGTATGAACGATATCGCTATTAGCATTGTATTGCCCTCGTACCTGGAAGAAGAAAATCTTCGCTTCCTGTTACCACGAATCAACGAAACGCTGGCACGAATTGGAAAGACGTATGAAGTTATCGTAGTAGACACGATTTCTCCACTTGATGAAACAAAGCAAGTCTGCACCCAAAATAATGCTCGCTATTTAAATCGATCACCGAGTAATGCGTTTGGAGATGCTGTTAGAACGGGGATCGCTGCGGCGCGAGGAGAGCGAGTCGTATTCATGGATGCTGATGGATCTCACACACCAGAATTCATTGCTACGTTGGAAGCATCCTCCAAAGACTACGATGTGGTTATCGCGTCTCGCTACATCGAGGGTGGTTTCACGGATAATTCTTGGGCTCTGATTGCAATGAGCAGGTTTCTCAATATTACCTATTCCTTTATTTTGAATCTTAATTGCAAAGACGTATCGAATAGCTTCAAAATTTATAAGCGAGAACAGCTTCTGCCGATCGATTTGAAATGCCAAAACTTCGACATTGTCGAAGAAATTCTTTACAAATTGAACAAGATGAATCCTGGTCTCAAAATATTAGAACTGCCCTACACATTCAAGCAACGAGCGTTTGGTAAGACAAAGCGTAATCTGTTGGTATTTATGCTCACCTACCTAAAGACGATCATTCAATTGCGTTTGAACTAAATCCACGCCTTCACACGGAAACTAAGAAATAACGAGACTAAACGGGCGGTCCCCTACTTGTGTCTTGGTTCAACGGTAATTGGAATTTCCAGTTGTCGAGCTAACGGACAAAAATGCAAGATGTTGAGACCGTTCTCGAATCTTGCGGCGTAGGTTTATCGCATTATTCGCCAAAGTTAGAAGGGAAGAGAGTGGCCGTTTCTAGCCACCCGCTTCTAACTTCGGCACTTGCATCGGCGCTCGGGTCGTACCTCTACGTTGCCCTATCCTCCGTACAAGCTTTTTCGTTGTAGCCTCTGGCCGATGACTATGCAACATATTTTTCATTCAAGCGTTTGACTTGACGTCGCTGACGAGCTTCCTCGAGTTTGCGATCGCGTTCTTCGCCAATTACTTGGCTCAAGCCTGCCAAACAATCGGCGGGCGTGACGTAACCGATCGCGCTGTGAAGACGCACCGAGTTGTAATGAAGAACGTACCGGGTTACTCGCTTCTCGGCTTCTTCCTTCGTCGCTGGGCAACTTGGTCGGATGCATTCTTGTTTCAGCGAGCCGTGCCATCGCTCAAGCTTGCCGTTGCTTTGAGGATAGTAGGGACTCGTGCGAACATGTGTCAGATTGTAGACGCGAATGAACTCTTTGAAGTCTTTGGCGATGAATTGAGGGCCATTGTCGCTGATGATTCGAGGATGGACGCCAGGATGCTTTTCGAGAGCTCTGGCGATCACAATCTCGGTATCTCGCTCAGTCATCGTCTCGCGAATCTCCCAATGAACGATATACCGACTGTAGCCGTCGAGGACTGAGATCAGGAAGTAAAACGTCCCTCCCAAATTCAGATAGCTGATGTCGGTATGCCATTCTTGATGGATTTTCGTTGGTTGAACGAAGCCTGTACCTTTCTTGCTGGGCGAGATATTTTTGCGGTCCAAACGCCCAGCGGCCTTCAGAACGCGATAGGTCGAACTGGGGCTGACGGCGACGACATCATCGTCGAGCATCATGAACGTCATACGTCGATAGCCTTCCAACGAATGCTTATCGTGATAGTCAAGAATGGCTTGTTTCTCCCATTCTTCGAGCCACCAATCGCGAGGAATTTTTCCGTTGTGTTCGTTAGCTTTGCCATAGCGTTTGAGCCACTTGTGGTACTTGCTGGTCGGCAACTTCGCCCAGCCCAGTAAGTCCTTGCAGGCAATGTTAGTTCGCTCGTGCCAATACTTCATGTAGTCGACGATCGAATCGCGAATATCGTGGGGAACCCAAATGCCTTCTAAAGGTCCCCATTGGCTTTTTTTGCTTTGATGTTCTCTTCCATCAACTCGGCGATGACTTCGTTCTTATGGACAAGCTTCTCCTGCAGCCGTTTGATCTGCTGTTCTTTTAGGTCAGCGATCTTGGCCTCGGATCGCTTCGATGCCTTCGCGCCTCGATCCACCTTCTCGAAAGTACGATCAACCTGTTCGAGCGCCATCGCGACCCATTGATAAATTTGAGTTGGTTGAATTGACAGTTCCTCGGCCAAAGTACTGACAGGGACTTTGTCCTTGAGATGCCGCCTGACGATGTCGGCCTTCTGTTGAGCTGAAAAATTTCTTCGATTCTTGGACATGGAATACCTCCGGGAATTGGATTATGTTAACCCAACTACCGGAAATTCCATTTCCTAGAGAAGCAAGACAGAAACACGATTTTCGAAAATGCAATTTGTGCAGGTTGTTCCAAGGCAGTTTCCGAAACTCTCGCCCTGAATCCGCAATTTACTCAAGCGTTAAAGTTTGACTCACATTAAAAGCATCCTAAGTTTCCTATGACGTTTCGCGTTCGAATCGTTGCCCGGAAACGGGCTTAATGTTGTTTTCTCTGTCGGTGGTTAAACGCGTGGCGATGCGTTGGGCCGCACCTGCCGGCGTGAGTAACAGTTTTGTTCGTGTCGGGGTAATGGCGTTGACGCCATTGCCTTTCGGAGGAGAGGGAAACTATGAAGAATTTCGCACAGAAGATTAAG
>JBAXBU010000170.1:0-3396 GCA_037141835.1 Armatimonadota bacterium
GGGTTTTGAATGCTCGGTATGCGTCGATTCCGATTTCGCGACCACCTTCATTGATGTCGTGGGCGACGTCATCGGCGAGAGTGGCGAGCATGCCTTCGAGATCATGTCGGTTGAAGGCGTCAAAATAGGCACGCATGAGGGCTTCGGTTTCGTTCATTGGGCAAATGGAGTAAACCTTAAACTCGAACTCAAAGTTAGTTGCGATGCGGACGTGAATCCCTAATCTTGATTCTCACTTTCCATTAGACCGATTAGTTTTTTTGCTACATGGCCAACCGTACGATCAAGTGTTTACCAAATAAATGAAATATGGGATAGTTACTCTGAAAAAATGCGTTGAAATATACGATAATTCAAGAGTTCAGTTCGAGTAAATCATGAAGTCAAATCAAGCATTTCTTGCCCTTGCCCTCGTTGTAGTGGGTGCGGTCTCCGTTCCAACATTTTCTTTTGCCCAAGGCAAACCTAAGCCGAAGGGTCCGGCTCCGAGAGTCGCGGTAGTGACCTACAACAAAGACATTAAGGCAACGATGACCAAAGCTTGTGCTGGATGTCATACCGGTGCGGGAGCACCAGAAGGGCTTGACTTAAGCTCCTATGCGGCGGCTATGAAAGGCGGAAAAGAAGGAAAAGTTATTGTGGCTGGAAATCCAGCCAAGAGCGTCCTCTTTACCGTGCTTAAGGGCAAGCCAAAGCTGATGCCACCGAAGCATGCGCTTGATGCCAAGACAATTGCAGCAGTTGAAGCGTGGATTAAGCAAGGCGCACGCGAGAAGTAGACCAACAATATTGACGAAGGAAGCCACTCTTAAATTCAAGAGTGGCTTTTTTATTTCGTCTATAATTTGATCACTCAACCATGTTTATGCTCGCACCGATCCTTCTGTTAGTCCAAGATACAGCAACTGTTCAAAAGGAACTGAACGCGATGTATTTGAAATGGGATCGGGCGATCCTTGCTCACGACAAGAAAACGATGGATTCCATCTTGGCGCCAAGCTTTACGGCAAAGGTTAAAGGAAGTCCCAAGCCGATGACTAAGAAGGAATTTTTGAATGGTATAACCGGAAGCTGGTCGATTAAGGACGCTCCAAAAGAGCAGTCTTTCACGACGAAGATTAACAAGGTGATGGCGGTCAAAACCAATTTTGCCGCCTACATTTCTGAGTCAATCGTGTTTAAACTTAAAGACGGGAAGACGAGGAAAGTAGATTTTAGCTCCCTCGATGTCTGGCAAAAGGTTGGCAAGACTTGGCAGATTGTTCAGACCGAACCGATGGATAAGTAAGGTGGAAGTACCTAGCGATTGGCTACCGCCCCTCACATGGACGGGCGATGGGATGATTCTCCGAATTTATTCGCTCGAAGATGTTGCCGAGTTGCAATATGCGACGTTTGAGTCTTACGAACACCTGAAGCCCTGGATGCCCTGGGCAAGCGACCGTCAAACGATATTCCAGACCGAGAAGATCGTACGTCGACTGATCAGTGGATATCACGGAAATGACGACTACACGGTTGGCATTTGGGATGGCAGTACGTTGGTGGGAGGAACTGGCTTCCACTTGCGTTGCGGACCGTTTGCATGGAAGTGTGCAGAGATTGGTATGTGGATTCGAAGCAGCTACGCAAGCGAAGGCTGGGGAACTCGTGCTCTTGCTCAAATGCTCGAATGGGGATTTACCGAGTGGGGATGGGAGCGGCTGATCTGGAAATGCGATACCCGAAATACGGGAAGTATTCGGGTTGCCGAAAAGTGTGGCATGACCCTCGAAGCGACGTTTCGATCGGACGCAGTTGATGTCGACGGTGAGCGGCGAGATACCCACCAATTTGCAATCCTTAAGCGAGAGTGGCAAGCCAGTAATCCTCAATTTGGATAGATTCGTTGCGGTAGGCTTGCCGCATGATCGATCTTCTTGCCGCAGCATTTCTGTCTGGGGTCGCCGTTTTGGCAACTACGACGGGCAACAGTCAGGCGAAAAGTACTGTGAATTTCGAAGTCAAAGAAATCGGTGGACGTCGCCGAGTCGAAGTTCTTGGCAACGAGAGAATGTTCATTCATTCGCCGGTTGAAGGATTGTGGTCAGTAGCCACGGACTGGAAAGATGGATGGCCCTCAGACTGGTTTCACGCATCTCCTGAAACGACCACGAAGGAAGGAGAGTGGACGGTCCTTTCCGGGAAGCTTGATTTGCCGGGTGGGCAAATGCTGGTTCGAGATGCGTACCGAATCGAAAGTGGACTGGTCCGGGGAATTCGCCGATGGACTTGGAACGGCAAGGAGACGCTGAAGAAATGTACGCTTTCAATCCGGTGGACGGTTCCAGGTGCTCGAAATGCAAAACCAATGATGCCGGGGATCGTGTATTACGGCAATCCAGCTGGCGAGAAAACCGGGAACCATGCGGTTACCGTTCATGCAGGAAATCCGGGAGACCAATCGTTCTTCGAAGAACATCGTTTCTCGGCGCCTTGGGAAAGCATTGAGTGGCAAGATGGAAACGTTTATCGCTCGGCGGCTATGCACACAAATCCCTCTCAGGCGGCTGGAGGGAACCAAAATGACCAATGGTGGACGCTTGGTTTGACTTCGTTGGCGGACTCAACTGAGTTAGCTTCTTTGTCGGGACCGACGGCAGCGAATCACAAGACCAGCGTTACAAAGGCACTTCAAGATAGGTTTCTTGACTATCCCGACACATGGATAAATCTTGCGCCGAAGGCGGTGGTTGAAAAGACATTCTTCTTGGAAGTCATGCCGGAAGTAACTCAAGGGAGTGGATTTCGTCAACCACTGCGACCGGCTATGCGACTGCATCCGGCAACCTCGACGGACGGCTTGCCAACCCTCAATGAGATCATTCACGCCAAGACTCGCTTTGCTCTTTCAAGGTTTCGAGATCGAAAACCGGATGCGGGATTCGAAATGTTTCCCGACTATGTAAAAGGAACCCAGTACGTGATGGGTTGGGCGGGGCAATCGGATGCGGGCGCTTATTCGATGGTAGCGTTGGCAAAAAAGCTTGGTAATCCGAAGCTTCTTGATTACGGTCAAAGGTCGTTAGATTGGCTTACCGAATCTCCTTTCAATGCCGATGGATTTATGGTCAATTACGATGCTGATACTCAGAAGTGGCGAGACCAAGATCCGGTTAGTCAAGGGCAGGCCATGGAGGTCTTTGCTCGGGCAATTTTGACTGGTCGGCAAATGAAGAGTGTTTCAACGACCAAATGGGAGTCGTTCCTTCGGAAGGCATGTTCGCTGCATGCGAAGCGAATCTTGAAAGTCGATTGGAAACCGGTCAATACTGCGGAAGCATTCTTTGTTTCACCGTTGTGTAAGGCAGCAACACTCTTTGGCGACGATGAATTCAAGTTGGCGGCGATGAAAGC
>JBAXBU010000171.1:0-3342 GCA_037141835.1 Armatimonadota bacterium
CACCTACGCCCACATGTTTACGGACTCGGTTCCGGACAACGCGATTGTCGCGACGTTTTGCGACAATAGTTCTCATATTGTTGGATACGAACACTACGCCAACGGCGTGGCTCCTAACATTTATTTCACCTTTGGAATGCCCTTGAACGTTTACCTTCTGCAACCAAAAGACGGTTGGACTTTGAACTTGAAGCGAGCGTTTTTGAAAGACTTCATTTTTCGACCCCAATTGAACCCGCTCAATTTGTCGCGGACGCTCTCGGAAGAGGAGATTAAGACCCGCCCATTCTTTACCGAATTTGCGGTTAGCGAAGAAGGTGATATGTACTCATATTGTTTGCCACACGGGTTTTTGCTTCAGGTTCTGGAGAGAAAGACTACCGATGCGGAGGTCTTGGCTGCGGATGTTAAGTTCAAATCAGAGCATCCTGAGCTGTTTGAAAAGCCTAAAGCAAGAATCAATCGGATGAGTAGTGAGGCCTTTGCTTATGCTCACCTTCGACGAGCATTATTCTTCCTTAAGCGGAAGATGTATCAACATTCCATTGAGGATCTTGAAATCGCAATGGCGTGGTCACCTAAGAATCCGCAGATCATGTTCCCTTATGGGGCTGCTTTGGAAGAAGTTAAGGACTACCAGGGTGCGGAGATGGCTTATTTGGACTGTATTGATTCGATGCCTGAGTTTGTGAATGCTCGCCAAAATCTGGCTCTGCTTTACCTTTATGCCGGTCGTGAAGATTTGGCGATGAAGTTTGCCAAGGAAGAATTGATCTTGAGTAAAGGGGCAAAAAACACCAAGCAATTGGTTGACTTGCTCGAGAAACGGGCCGCGAGCAAGAAGTAGTGGGTTCAAGATAGTAGTTCACCCAATATCCTAGTCCCTTCGGCGATTCGAGATTCGGATTGATTTCCAAAGCAAACTCTTATCGTTTTGTTTGCCTCGTTGGCGTGAACAAGCAACTTGCCGGGGGTAAATGAAACTCCACGTTCAACTGTCCTTTCGTAAAGTCTTTCAACGTCGGATTCCTCTCGAAAACTGACTCGGCAGCCGAAACCTGCTTTTGGAATCGACCAGGATACATGCTTTGGCATATGAATCGCCAAGCCGGAAAGCAGAGAATTCCGTCGCTTCTTGTAGCGTGGAATCACCCTGCGAATATGGTCTTTGAGCAATCCCTTTCGAATGAATGAAGCTAGCGCGATCTGGATCGGCAGGGCCAAGCCACCTGTGTCGTTCTGAATCATCCTTGCCAAATCATGGCACTGGTCTTGACTTGCCACGATAAATCCCTGACGAATGCCTGGCGCAAGAATGTTTGAGAACGACCCAACTTGGATCACTTCCCCGCTCATGTCAAACATATCCATTGGACGATCCTCGTATGTAACAAATGAGTTTGAAACATCTTCAAGAATTGCTATTTCATTGAATTTACAAATGTCCTTGATCGCTTGGCGGTCCGATGAAGTTAACGTTCTTCCAGATAGCCCGCACCCGGTTGGCGAAACTACAATTGCCTTAGCACCGCAACTAACAATCCCATCAATATTTGAAACTTCACCCGGTAAGCGGGGAATGACAATCCGTTCGAGACCAAGCGACGCCCATCGAGCCGGCCCACCTAAGTGGTCTGCTCCTTCTATCGCGATTTTGTTGCCATTGCCAAGTAAGTAACGGCTGGTAAGTGCTAGTCCATGTTGGGCGCCAAGAGTTATCACGATGTTCTCTTGCGAGCAGGATGTCCCAAGCTTATTCAACCATTCGGAAATGGCGATCCTCAACCCAAGATCCCCTTGTGGAGGAGAATAGTAGAAGCCCCATTGACCGTGGTTTAAAACATCTCGAATCTCTGCCAAAAATGAATCGGCCTGAAAGAACTTAAGGTCAGGAACATTTGTTGCAAAGGAACGAACATTGGAACTTTCGCTCAAAGCTTCATACTCATTGATGGGACCGGTTGCTACTAAGTTACGAAGGATTCCCGCTTCATTTTCTCCGGGAAGCGGGCATGCAACTGTTGTAAAGGACCCACGGTTCATAACCAGAAGCCCAGATTCTTGAAGCCTCTTATAGGCTCGGAAAGTGGTGTCCGACGATACGTTTAAGTCCTCAGCCAAACTGCGAACGGTTGGCATTTTTTGCCCAGGGAGAAATTCACCCCGCAGAATTCTCGACCTTAAGTTCTCTGATATTGCCCGGGAACCTGAGCTTCTTAATTTCGCCATACAATTTCCGCGTCCAATTCGCTTTACAATTGTTAGCTAAATTTTGACATATTGTTAGGACATTAGTTCAAATGGGTCTCGTATATTTGGTCATGGTCAATCTGTTCCCAATAATTTCTCTTATGAACCATCTGAAAAACGATCCGACAAAACACTTTGACTTTTGGGTCGGGAATTGGCAAGCCGAAGCGGAAACCCGCTCTGATCCGACTAAAGAGGAATGGACAAAAGGCAAAGCAACCAACAAAATTGAGAAAATTCTTGAAGGCAAAGTTGTTCAGGAAAATTTTACTATGCCTGGTCTGACGGGTAAGAGCTGGTCCGTTTATGATCCGAAGGGAAAAGTTTGGCACCAAACATGGGTTGACAATCAATCTGGCTATATCGCTTTGACTGGCAAGTGGGAAAACAACAAGATGGTGCTTTATGACACTCCTCTTAACCCAGGGGATATTGAGCATCGAATGGTCTTTCAAGACATTACGGCGAAGTCGTTTTTGTGGCTCTGGGAAGTAAAGAAGAAGGACGGAAGTTGGGCAGCGACGTTCAAATGTCATTACAAGCGTGTTTAAACCAACTTCAGGTTTGAAAGGACTCTTGGCAAGAGTCACCTGCTATTGAGGTCAATTTCCACTTCAATGATTACCTTCCAAAGTTTCAGACAGCAATGAAAGTTGGGGTTGCCACGTAGTAAACTACGAAGATAATGGCAACACTGACAACTGAATTAGCTCCGATTTCGATTGAAACGATTGCGGATAAAGTGTATGCCAATGAACGGATCTCGATTGCGGAAGCAAGGTTCTTGTTCGATCATCCGAATCCGCTAGAAGTTGCAGCGTTGGCAAATTTTCGGCGCGAACAACGGACAGACCCAAACATTGCGACTTACATTGTCGGACGGATCTTGAACTACACCAACGTTTGTTGGGTTCGATGTAAGTTCTGCGCTTTTTACCGAACTCCCGGAAACGAGGAAGGATATACCCACTCGGACGAGGAAATTCTCGCTAAGGTTCAAGATACAGTGGATAAGGGCGGAGTTGAGATCCTGTTTCAGGGCGGATTGAATCCTAAGCTAAAGATTGACTACTACGAAGGGATTTTCTCGAA
>JBAXBU010000172.1:0-3239 GCA_037141835.1 Armatimonadota bacterium
CTTCTTGACGGATTTCAAAGCTCATCTGAAGCTTCGAGGGTGGCTACAGAAAACTGCGATTGCCCTTGATGAACGGGAGCAAGACGAAATGTCGAAGCTGTTTCAGTTTCTCAAGACTACTGCCCCGGAATTGAAGGTTGCCATGGCGGGATTTTACTACAAGGAATTGAACCCCGCAATCTACGATTTCAGTTCCAATTGGCACGCGGTGAAAGATATCGCGGGGGACGTCATGCGGTCGCGAAAGATGCGCGGGCTGAAGACGACTTACTACGTCGCTTGCATGATTCCGAAGCCCAATAACTTCACCTTTTCTCCGCCCTCTGAGTCATGTTACGAAGGTTGGTATGCGTCGGCAATGGGTTTCGACGGATTTCTAAGGTGGGCTTATAACAGTTGGGTCGAGAGCCCCGAAACGGACTCTCGATATGTGACTTGGCCAAGCGGGGACGCCTTCCTTGTGTATCCAGATGCGCAGAGTTCGGTTCGTTTTGAACGGATAAGGGAGGGCATTCAGGACTATGAGAAGCTAAGGATTATTCGGGCTGAATTGGCTCGAAGCAACTCAGCGAAAGCGGCGATTGGTCGGGCGAAGCTTGATGGTTTTTTGGCGGGAATTGGACCGAACACTTTGGGTTCTCGATCAGCGGCGGATGTGATCAATGAGGGGAAGCGGCTGTTGTACGAAATAGTGAAGTCTCTTTCAGGAAATTAACACGGGATGGAGATTCTAATGAACCGGAGTCTGAATGAGCAAAAAAGCTGACTCGATCATTGGTTTTGGACGATTTGGCTTCTGCACCTTTTCCCTCTGTTTCATTCTTCAAGTTAGCCGAGTTTCGGTTACAGGATGTTCTCATGCGTAACCATCAAGCGTTATGGGTTTTTCCAGCAACAATTCTGTTTGGATGCGTGTATTTCGCTGTTCTTCACGAACCTGTCGGGGTGACTCTTTTGATGACATTCTTAATTCTTTGGTTGCCGGGTTGCCTCTGTTACTATCTATTTTGTTATTTGAGGGATCCTGATCAAAGACCGGGGTTAAATGTGCCTCTTTTCGTTTCTCTGGGTTACTGCCTTTTCTTCGTATTCTGGATCGCCTGGAGCTCCAACGTCGTGGCGAATAGGCGAGAAGAAGCTAAAACTATTGCTCGTAAGGCGAGACGTTGAAGATCGCGTGGCGTTTCTTTAGCCCCGAAGCGGGCGTTTCAGATTAGCCCAGCACGAAGTGCTGGGTAGCGCCAAGGAATATTCGCGAGCTGAAAGTTCGCTTCAATCCCAAACGTATTTCTCGTCAATCTCAATTCCATGTTCTTTCATTAACGATCTAAATTCGTCCTGAAACGAAGTCTTAGAATGATGATCATCTTGGTTGGCAATATAGGCAATTGCCGCATCCATTGATGAATAGGCAACGCTAAACGCGCCGTATCCGCTTTGCCATCCGAAGTCCTTTCGATTCTCAAATTCCTGCTTCACCCAGAGTGATGAATGAACCTTGGTAAGTTTCATGGTGTCCGAAACGGACACTGTCCTTGCAAGACCAAACAGCATGTGGATATGATCGTCATGTCCACCAACGATGATTGGGACGTGACCTTGGGACTTCAGCAATGTCGAGATATAGGCAAATAATGACTCTCGCAGTTCGGCGTCGAGCCAAGGAGTTCGGTGCTTGGTACTGAACACGCCATGAACGATAACTTGGGAAAGAGATTGGGACATCGAGCTTTTATTCTATTGGATTGAAACGGACTTTCAGCCCTTAGATTTAAAGATGACTAGACCCGGCATTTCATGCCGGGCTAATCTGAAACGCCACCTTCGGGGCTAAAGAAGAGCTCTGAGTCGTTTTCTGTGGACCTACCTGCCCCTGCATCATTGATAGAAGAGACCTATAATTGTTCTTCCGGCTACCGCAAGTCCCGATCAGGCTCTTTGTCCCGCCGTTTCTACCCTCTTCGAGCAGCTTCGATAGCTGCCACATCGATTTTTTGCATCGTCATCATCGCCTCGAAGGCTCGTTTTGCCTTATCGCCACCCGCCGCCAAAGCGTCCGTAAGTGCGCGCGGTGTGATCTGCCATGACACGCCCCAGCGATCCTTGCACCAGCCGCACTCGCTTGCAGTGCCGCCATTCTCGATGATTGCATTCCAATATCGATCGGTTTCTTCCTGGTCGTCGGTTGCTATTTGGAAAGAAAAGGCTTCGGACTGCTTGAAATAGGTGCCACCGTTGAGACCAAAACACGGGATGCCAACAACGGTGAAGTCCACAGTTAGGACATCGCCTTTTTGGCCACCAGGAAAGTCGCTTGGCGCCTCGAAAACGGAGGTCACTTGACTGTCGGGAAAGGTTTCCGCGTAAAAATTAGCCGCATCAAGGGCATCTTTTTCGTACCAAAGGCAGATGGTGTTCTTGGATTTCATTCAGCCATTCTATATTCTAGAATTTCGAATGTCAAGTGATGGCTATGGGGAAACACTCAGTTCTTCGCTGTTCGACCAGCGGCTTTGCTTGCTTCCAGGAGAGCTTTCATTTCACGAACGATTTCGGGATATTTGAAGTAAAGGTTGACCCGTTCGCCCGGATCGGTTTCGAGGTTATAGAGCTGGCCAGGAGCGGTTGGCTCAGTGTCTGGTAAGGCGTATTGCATTAGCTCTGGGCTATTGTAGTTATTGCCACCGGAGCCGCGATGGTCGAGGTACTTCCAGGGCCCTTTTCGGATTGATAAGGCGAGGCTGATGGTTTGGTGGAGGGTATACGGCCGTAGCGGTTCAATGCTTTGTTTTCCTAGGATGGCTGGGAGGATATTTGCACTATCTTGGGCTGAGTTTTCGGGCAACGTGACTCCGGTGATTGCTGCGCACGTCGCTAAGACGTCGGTCAGACAAACGGTTTGGTTGCTGGTGCTTCGGGCTGGAGTCTTGCCGGGCCAACGAACGATGAACGGCACCCGATGTCCTCCTTCCCAGTCGTCGCGCTTGACTCCACGCCACGGTCGGGCTCCGTCATGGCCGTAGGTCTTGCGCATATCGACGACGCTCGTGGTTTCTGGACCGTTGTCACTGCTGAACATCACGATGGTGTTGTCCGCCATTCCCAATCGCTTGAGGGTCTTAGTTAGCTCGCCGACGATGTAATCCATCTCGTTGATGTAGTCGCCATGGGGACCTTGCTTGGTGCTACCTCGGAACTGCTTGGCGGCAAACGATGGAAGGTGAACCGCGTTCATGGAA
>JBAXBU010000173.1:0-3092 GCA_037141835.1 Armatimonadota bacterium
CTTTTGCACCAAGCGATTCAAGAAATTCTTGGCGATCTTCTTCTGGCAGTTCGGCGAGTTCGGATTCAACTTGAGCCGAAATAACCACAACTTCGGAACCTTCCTTTTTAGCAAATGCTCGAATTTCCTCGACCCACTTGTTTCCCGTCGAGAGGTCGGTTTCGCTCACATTTGCAGCATAGATGACCGGCTTTGCTGTCATCAATCCAAGAGCCTTGATTGACTGAGCTTCGTCTTCGGTTAGCTTGACTGTCCGCGCTGCTCCACCGGCTTGAAGTACGGGAACGATTTTTTCGAGCGCATCAACCTCAAGTTGGGCTTCTTTCTTAAATTTGGCATCCTTTCTCGCACGATCCAATCGCTTCTCAGCTTGAGCCATGTCGGCAAGAGTCAATTCAATATTAATGATTTCGATGTCTCGCATCGGATCGACTGATCCCGCAACATGGATGATGTCGTCGTTTTCAAAGCAACGAACCACGTGAACGATTGCGTCCACTTCGCGGATATTCGCGAGAAATTGGTTACCCAAACCTTCGCCCGTACTGGCGCCCTTGACCAACCCAGCGATGTCAACAAACTCGACTCGCGCAGGCAAAATAGCCTCCGATCCGCTAATCTTTGCAAGGACATCAAGGCGCTCGTCAGGCACACTAACCATGCCAACATTCGGCTCAATTGTGCAAAATGGGAAGTTAGCTGCTTGTGCTTGCGCATTCGCGACGACAGCGTTAAATAGCGTAGATTTACCTACGTTTGGCAGACCAACATTACCGGCTCTTAGCATGGGGAGCGGTTAGTTTACCGCTTATTAGGGCAAGCAAGCGACAAGCCAATTTTGGGAGTGCTAACGCCTGCGTTAGCTTTCGGACTAGAGGAACAAAGTTCCCAGGAGCCTGCTTTGCTGCGATTTATATTCTCAGGGAACCTTAGGTGTTGCTCGACCGAATTCTTGGCCCTGGCTGATTCGGCTGAGTATTTTGACCATAGACCGGTAGGTCCTCAAGTCCGTAGAAATCCTGGAGCTCGTGGCAAACTTGATGCGCGGCAATTTCAGAAGCAAAATGCTCCCCAAGGAAGTGAAAGTTCGAGCTAGCATCGATGCAATAAAGAGTGAAAACCTTTTCATTGCTTGACTTTGACTGAGTCACGAAAAACTGAATAATGCCTTCACCTGAGAATTCAATTGGCTTGAACCAGGGAAACAGAGTCGAGTGGATCCGCATCGAATGTTTACTTGCGCGTACGACCGACTTATTGACAAACCAAATCAGTGTGAAAAGAGTCATTCCAGGTACCAAAACTAACAAAAAGAACCAAAACATCATAATCGCGAAGTGTGGCGTAACCTGTCCGGGCTTCTCTGGAACCAACAGTCCTCCTAGACCAATCGCAGCAAACAAAATTGGGTTCGCCAATAGAGCTACCCGACCCATGCGGTACCAATTCCATTTGAGTTCAATTGAGTCTGTAGTCTTGACGACCGAAACAGAAGCATCCTTAGGATAAAGCACTACTTCGCTCTTGGTCCTGGTTGGTGAGGGAGGTCGTTATGCCCATAGACCGGAAGATCATCTAGGCCATACCAATCTTGAAGCTCATGGCAGATTTGATGTGATGCAAATCCACTCGGGAAATAGGATGCGATCAAGATGGTATGAGAATTGGCATCGAGAAGATACAAGGAGCTTACGGTGGCTTGACCGCTCGAGTTTCCGCTAACAAAGAACTGCTGGATATCATTTGCGGGAACAAGTTTCGATTTCTTCCAACGAAGAGGTCCAACCCGAACAAGAAACCGCTCGTGATCAGCGTGAATCATCGTCTTGTTAAGCATCATCGTCAAGGCACCAAGAATGATTGGCAAAGAGACAAGACATGTGGCCATGAAGAAGAGCCCGATGTGCTCGCCGAGTGGGCGAACGTCATGGTTGATCGTTGGAAGACCAAAAGTCCACCAAAAGAACGGCAGGAGAGCGACTCCCACAAAGAGGAATATATGGCCACCGCCTCCCCAATTCCATTCAATTTTTAACGTTTTGTCGTGACGCACAACTCGGACCTTTGGGTCCTTGGGATACAACATCAAGAATAAGAACGCTGATAAGTTGCGAGGGGTTTCGCTTGGTCAAAAGCTAAAAACAAAAAAAGCCACCAGATCCAAACCTGAATCTGATGGCTGAAAGCTGAAACCTCTTCTCTACCTATCTTTGTATTCTTTGAAAATCTCGATAATTTCCGTTGGAATATGCCAAGCCCAGCACTTATCGTTTGACTTTGCATCAAAGTTCAAAGGCAAACCAAGCATCTCGCGAAGGCTTTGTGGCGGAGGAACTCCGCCAGCCTTTGCAAAGCTATCGGTCAAGATCTTTTCAAGATCAATCTTCGTTTCCATCAAGTGAGACTTAGTGACTTTGTCCCCTGCTCGCGCGATAGCCGATGGCATTTTTGCCAACACGCCTCGCAGAGCATCCTTCATAAGCGGTCGGAGATCAGTTTGGCTTGCGCTTGCACCGTTAACTCGACCATCTACCATCTTAAGGAAGTTGCGGTGAAGGTTTCGCTCAAATACCGTGGTCGTAACTTTCGGCTGATTCATTTCCATGAATACTGCATTGACCACATCATTGACCAACATCGAGACCGTGTAAGCCTTTCCTGGATATTGAACCTCGAAGTCGGCTAAGTTCTTAACCTTTCGATCGGAAAGCAACCCTCGAAGAATGATTGACTGCACGCCAGACATGGACTCCGAATAGCCAGTTGGCTGAATCTTGCTCATGACTGCCTGACTCAAAAGTGGCATCGGGGGTCGAACGCCCTTCATCATCAATAGGTTAACTGCTTTCGCCTGTTGGGCGGCTGGCACCGGATTGAAGATCGCACCCGGACCTCTACCCACATGGTTGTCAGTCTCAATTACACCACCAACCAATTGCTGAACATGCATGAGTTCAGTAATGTACTGATTCATCAGGTTCGAATAGACTTCGGTAGTTCGCTCGTATGACTTTCCGTACTTGGAAGTTGCCGGTAGGAGAATCTCCTTCGCAATTTTTTCCAAGTTCATGATCCCGAGTCGAGTTCCCTCA
>JBAXBU010000174.1:0-2989 GCA_037141835.1 Armatimonadota bacterium
ACACAATCGAATGGATTGACTGGACTTATCTCGCTAACGTTACGAAGCTCAATATCTTGACGATGGAAGCTTTGGCATCAGCCGGAGAAGCGCCAACCGCTGTCCAATACGAAGCAAAGCAAGCCCATGACACCACAATCCGGTGGAAGAGCAAACCAGGAGTCAAGTACGTTGTCTATTGGCGTGAAACAAACTCTCCAACCTGGCAAGGCACCGTAAACGTCGGAGAGGTTGACCATGCTGTTGTAAAGATGAAAAATAAAGACGATCACATCTTCGCTGTCGGAGCCGAAGGTGGCATCCCCATCAGCGCTGGATAAATATTTTCCCCTCTCCTGTCTCTTTGGACGGGAGAGGGGGCAAGGGGGTGAGGGCAGGTGTGGGAGTGCGCTTGCCTGCAAGCGCTTTGGTCATGGAAGCCTGCTTCGACGAAATGATATTGCTGAGAAGGTAGTTTCGAAAATCAAAACCTCGTCCGAAAGAAGATCACCCTCAACTCCGACCATAATCCCACAGGGAGCCTACGTTGAGCGATCACGGTCACGTAGTTCGAATCTTTTACATCATCTTTGTCCGAGAAAGTGATGCGACTCTTGGTGAGTTTAGTCGCCATAAGGCCGACCCCACCCCCGCTTTTATCTAAGAATTCAACGAAGTCCCAACTGTGATTCTTTACACTTAATCCTGCAAGCTCAATCTTTGCCATGTGAACAGTTTCCGCAAAGGGCGCCCGCCAGCGGTAAACCGCAAACTCTGAGCCGTCGTGCCCGCCACCAATATCTTGAATCAGTCCAACCTGGATAGGCTTATGCCCGGCCAAGAACTTGTACTCAAAATGTGGATCCTTCGGCATCATCAGCCCATATAGGATCGCTACAGGGGACAAGAGGAGAACCAGGGTAACGATAAACACATTCCAAAACTTGCCCCACTTCATGCTTACTTCTTCCTCGCGAACATTAGAACCCTAAGCTTTGACCAAAGTCCGGGCGGCAAGGGTCGAATAATTTCGACTGTAACCGAATTTGGATTTCGATCGCGGGAAAAAGTGGTAGGCGTGTTCTTGCCGTCAGGACTACCCGAGTCGATCATATAAATCCAGCCTCCTTTACCATCAAAAAACGTCGCAACATCGAATCCTTCATTGGGCACCTTGCTTTCCTTATGCCAGCCTTTTCGGAGTAGTTCAGTTGTAACTTCTGCTTCAGCTTTGGCGAACGACTCTTTCCAGAAGTAGCTCGCATATTGGGCACCATCATAGGCTGGACCCGAAACTGATTCCAATCCTAAATGGTTTGGTACGTGATTGCGAACGAAGTCAAAATCGATTTCACTCGGCTTAGGCATCATCAACGCATAAAAAATTGCCGTGGCCGAAAAGATGAGTACTAGCGTAACAAAGAACGCTCTCCAAACTTTTCCCAACTTCATGCTTATCTCACAGGTTAAAACGGCAAACGGCAAACGGCCAACTACTAAAACCCGACGCCTGATGCGCCACCCGCAATCACAATCGGCGGCTCACGGAAGCCCTTGCGATCCAACGCAGTCCTGAGTCGTCTTGTTTCAGCCAAATACCCCGACTGAGAATGAGGTGCTGCCTTTGCAACCGAGAACGCCCGCTCAAATACCGACCACATTGGCTCGATGTCATGGCTGAGGTCGAATACCATCACTCCGTTCGACGAAGCGACTGCCGCCTGAAGCACATTCCCTAAACCGACCGGATTGTCTTTGAAGTCCATCAACGATATGCCGGCGTAAACAAAAGTCTGGTCGTGGGCGGCTCGGTAGGACAGAGTTCCCGCCGATTCAACCGTAAACCCGACTCCTCGCCCCTCAACCAAAGCATCGTAACCAGTCGCCGTCGGATAGTAGCAACCCGTAATCAAGAAATCGAGAGTCGGCGCAAACCCGGTCTTTTGGTACTCCGGAGTCAAGAACCAAAAACCCGCATCCATTGCGGGCGAAGCCCAATTGTTGCCATATTGCTGGTAATCGCCGTACCATGAACCTGCATAAACCCCAAGCTGCATTTTCGGCTTAATTTGCCGGATCCGGGTTCGACATTCACCAACAAATTTCTGAAGTACGCTCGCTCTCCAGGTCATCCATTCGTCGTAGTACGGACCAGGCTTAATGCCTCGATTAAGTTGCGTGCTAAACGAGAAGTTGAACTTGAAAACATCGTCTGGCCACTGAATCCGCTTGCCAATATGTTGCTGAAACATCGTTTGAGCCAACGGACTGAAATCACCGTTAAGCCCCGAATATCGGAGCCTATCGTCAAAAATCACGCCATCAATATCGTAGTTTGTGGTCACTTCTTCGACCAAATCAAACAACCTTCGACGCACACTAGGATTCGTCGGACTCGTCATGAGCGGATATTGCTTGTCATTGACCGAATCACCAATTCGTACAAATGAAGACTCAGAATCGAGCTTAACCGTCCCATTAGCGATTCTCACGCTCTGTAACATCGCCGCTCCGAGACCCTGCGAAACGGCATAAAATCCGCCCTTGGGCAAAGGCTTCCCGTCCTCGAGAATGTTTCCATTCCGGTCGCACGGTATCCCATAAGAATTAGCCGGAGGAGGTGTGCTTAGGAATGTGACCTTCGCGGTGTCTAACTTGGTCGAATATTCAAACTTGTGATCCCCGATACGAACAATTGGCTTTGCCTCGTAAAGAACCGATTGTTCATCCGGTCGATTGAATCCTGGCCCTCGATTCACCAATCGATGCCCATCACAAAAGGCATTCATCGAAACAAATATCGACAAATTGTTCTTTCGAGCTTCAGCACACATTGGCCCGAGTGGATCAAAATCTCCGAGTTCTTTCCCCTTCCAATCCTTAAGCTTTGGCGCATATTTGGAGGGATAGACCACTTCGCTCGAAAGCGGTTTGACGTCGAAAACGATGGTGTTGAATCCCGCTGACTTAATTCGAGCCACAATCGCTTGAATCTTCTCAGGCGTGTTGT
>JBAXBU010000175.1:0-2965 GCA_037141835.1 Armatimonadota bacterium
CTGTGGCGGTTGGGCGGGCATGTTGGTTAATCGCCAGATCGCAAAAGGTCTGATCTATGGATTGCTCCTGGGAACTATTCTCGGGTTTGCAACCTGCGGCATGGCCTTTCTCATTTGGTATCCGTTGACATTGATCGACGCTTTGTTGGTTGCCCAGAAACTTAATCAGGGCAAAGCGATTCGCGAATGGGAGTTCTTTTGAATGTCGATTTTTACCATGGCTATCGTCTCGATTAATTTGTTTGCTAAGGCAACTTTTCTGCAATTCTCCACTCTACAAGGTTAAACTACACAAAAATGAACTACTTCGTAATTGCTGCTGACGGTCAAAAGTATGGTCCCGCCGATATTCCTACCCTTAATCAATGGGCTCAAGAAGGTCGGGTTCTGACTACTTCGATGCTCGAAGATGCCACTACGGGGGAAAGAGTTGCGGCAACTTCGGTGCCTGGGATCATGTTCCCGATGAATCCGCCAGCTGGTCAAAATTTCCAACAGCCGAATTTTCAACATGCTACTGGTCCGCAGTTCGGGGATGATGGATCAGCGGATATTACCAAGGTGTGGATTTTCTCGGCACTCTCAGTATTTTGTTGTTTTGGGTTCGGAATTGCAGCCATCGTCTTTGCAACCAACGCTCAGAAGAAAGGACACCCTCAAGCGCAAACTGCGCTTATTGTGGCGATTATTAGCCTAGTTTTGGCCTGTGGCATTGGCGGTGTCCTTCGTGGGATTGGTGCTGGAGTAAATTCGTTTCGTTAATTGACAAGGCATACAGATGCCGTACTTCGTTGTTGGGCTCGATGGCGAGAAGTTTGGACCGGTTGATGTTCTGACTTTGAATCATTGGGTTCAGGACGGACGGGTCACACCGGACTCGACGCTGGAAGATGTTTCAACTGGGCAGCAAGTTTTGGCGTCGAGCATTCCTGAACTTGATTTTCCCGCAATTTCTGCAGTTTCCCAAGGCAATCCTCAGTCCAACTATCCTCGTGATCAAATTGCTGCTGGTATTGATGAAGGAGCAAAGGACCTAGAAACTGCGTGGTTGTTTGCATCAACCGGGATTATAGGGTCGATCGTCTTCCTCTTTTTCTGCCCCATTTTTAGCATCATTAATGTACTCAGTATTTTTGGAATCGTCTATTCTTGGAAGGCATCAAGGAAAGGAAGCCCAAACACAAGGGGTGCAATGATATGTTCGATTATCGGGCTAGTTCTTGGTATATTGATCGTGATTGGCTTTTTTGCGATTGTAGGTTTGGATTAGGTATGAAATGCAATATTTTGTCATAACTCCTACTGGTCAAAAATTTGGGCCAGCCGATTTTCAAGTCCTTACACTTTGGGTTCAGGAAGGGCGCATTCAACCCAATACGATGATCGAAGAAATCGGCACGGGGAGGCAGATCATGGCGAGTCAGATCACAGGTCTTGGCTTTCCTCCGGCAGGGGACTACTATGCGGGCTTTCAACCGAGTCCGGCAGATTATCCCCGAATCGTCGAGACACCCGGAGACAAGTATGCAAATACGGCTAAGGCACTTGGCTATGCAGGGTTTTTCTTGTGTCCGTTACTTTGCGTAGTTGGGATTTTTGTGGCAGCCATGGCTTTTCACCACGGCTCCTACAAAGCAAAATCAGCCATGACGGTTTGCGTTGGCGCGTTGGTTTTGCAGGTGCTACTTTACGCGATCTTTTATGGCCTGATCATGAGTAGCGTTGGTTCCATTGCCGGCTGACCTACTCGTCTTGGTTGGTGATTCCGTTTCGCAAGAATTCGACAAGCTGCTTTTGTTCTGTAGCGGTTAAATTGAGCTTTTTGAGCTTGCCATTGTCGCCACCTCGATTGTAGAACTCAACGACTTCTTCGAGAGTTGGGATGCTGCCGTTGTGCATAAATGGCTCGCTCCTGCCAACACCTCGAAGGGACGGAATTTTGAAGGCATCTTTTAGTTCAGGGTTTGCTTTTTCAATTGCCATTCGACCTGGGTCTGGATCGAGAACTGGAGATTGGTAAACACCGGTGTTTTTGTAAGCGGGACCAGTTTTGGTTAACGCGAGGGAGAAATGGGGTCCAGCATGACAGTTGATGCACTGCCCTTTGCCCTTGAAAATGGCGAGGCCGGCAATTGCATCCTTTGACATGGCGTTCTTTTCGCCTTTCAGCCAGTGATCAAATGGGGTGTTGTTGTGAGTGATGGTGCGCTCGTAGGTAGCGAGGGCCATGGCGATTCGTTCGGTAGTAATATCCTTCGTGCCGAACGCTTTTGCAAACTGGGTCTCATAACCAGCTTTGACAAGCTTTGCAGGAAGTTTATCGAGATCCATATCCATTTCTTTCGGATGCTTGATCGGAAACAGTGCCTGTTCTTCGAGATTTGAAGTTCTGCCATCCCAGAAAAGTCGTTCTGAGTAGCCGACATTGTAAAGGCTCGGCGAGTGGCGATTGAGGGCTTCTTTGGTATCGCCGATAGAGATCGTTCGTCCGTCACCGAAGCCTCGGTCTGGTTCATGGCACCAGGTGCAGGGTGTCGCGCCAGTCTTGCTTAGTCTACCGTCGGCGAAAAGTAGTTTTCCGAGGTCCGCTTTGGCTTTTGAGTATGGATTGTTGGCAGGATAAGGTACGGGACCAGGCGTACCCAAGGATAAATCTTCGCCTTTTGGTTGGGAAAGAACGCCTGAAGCAAAGACGAATAATCCGGCTGAAATTAAGGACCAACGGACATGAATCTGCATCAATTTTGTTACCTGTATCTAGAGTACACCAGGCAAGCACCACACTTTGATACCAAAATGAGAGATGGAGTAACGAACTGCTTCGTTACTCCATCCATCCTATCGTTTTTCTCCGATATTCTTCTCGCCCATACCACGAGTAGTCTCTTCGGTCATTCCTCTGGCTTGTTCTTCGTTGACTTTGCCTTTTGGCTTCATTACTGGAGCATTCAAGTATGATTCCTTA
>JBAXBU010000176.1:0-2923 GCA_037141835.1 Armatimonadota bacterium
GGCAATTCTTTGGGCGTACTCAATGGCGTCTTCATCAGAAATCTGGATTACACCCTCAAGGACCTCTTTGTGCAGGTTGCCGGGGACGAACCCGGCACCAATTCCTTGGATACGGTGAGGCGAAGGAGCACCACCCGACAAAACCGGGGACTTTGCGGGTTCAACCGCATAAACCTTAAGCGATGAGAACTTAGGCTTCAGAACTTCAGCAACTCCCGTGATGTGTCCCCCGGTGCCAACGCCGGTGATCAGGGCATCAAACCCTTCCGGAAAGTCAGCCAAGATTTCCAAAGCTGTAGTTTGGTGATGAACGGCAATATTAGCCGGATTCTCGAACTGCTGTGGCACCCAAGAATTTGGCGTTTCTGCTGCTAGCTCTAGTGCTCGATTTACTGCTCCTTTCATGCCTAGTTCGCGCGGAGTGAGGTCAAAGGTTGCCCCATATGCCTTCATCAGGGCGCGTCGTTCGACCGACATCGACTCAGGCATCACCAGAACCAACTTATAGCCTTTTGCCGCCGCGACCATCGCCAAGCCGACACCGGTGTTTCCCGACGTCGGTTCAATAATCGTAGTGTCCTTATTAATCAAACCGTCTTTCTCGGCTTGCTCAATCATGGCTAGAGCGATTCGATCTTTAATGGAGCCACCCGGGTTCTGCTTTTCTAGCTTGATGTAAACCGAAACCCGGTCGCCAAACAGTCGCCTGAGCTTGATGTGCGGTGTTTGTCCGATAGCTTGAAGGATGGAATCGTGTTTCATGGCTGCTTCTTAATGAATGATTGAGGAGGAACAGAAGAAGTGATCCAACTGTTTCCACCGATTACGGATTTTGTCCCGATAACGGTGTCACCGCCAAGAATCGTGGAATTGGCGTAGATCACAACATCATCTTCTACGGTCGGATGGCGCTTCGTATTCGCTAGTTCCTTGGAAACCGAAAGTGCTCCGAGGGTTACGCCTTGGTAAATTTTCACGTTTGACCCAATGACTGCCGTTTCACCAATGACCACGCCCGTACCGTGGTCGATGAAGCATCGTGGCCCTATTGTTGCTCCGGGATGGATATCAATACCGGTTTGGTGATGAGCCAACTCCGAAATGATTCGAGGAATCAATGGATATTTTCTGAGATGCAGGGCGTTTGCGACTCGAAAAAACGCCAATGCCCGAAAGCCCGGATATGCAAGGATGACTTCATCAACGGATTGAGCCGCCGGATCGCCTTCAAATGCAAAGATTGCATCTTGCATGAGCACCTCACGAATCGCCAAGAGCTGATCAGCCGCCTCTTGAAAAGTGAAAGATCGATAATCAACTAAAGCTTCAATTTCACGAAATGTTTGCCAAACCGTGAGAAGGTCCTGAGTTACCACCGCACCGTGACAGTCCACACTCTGAGTAAATTCAGGAAAGATTGTTGACACCGCTCTTACAATCCAGTGTTCCGTTTTCGTTTTTAAAGCCGAAGTTGAGCGACAGTTCTGTCGAATCTCCACAAATTTGGCAATTGTCTCGGCAGATATTTCGTCTCTCATTTCAAATACTATGCTGACTCTTGATACGCTTCTGAACCTAAAATGTTCCCAAAAGCCCATCAGAACCAACCATAATGAAGAAACAGGTGGTTTTGAAGGAGTGCATCTTTTGAAAGAGGTTGATCTTAGGCGCATGAAGGTGTCATACTTTTCATTCCAACGCGGGTGTAGCTCAGTGGTTAGAGCGCCGGCCTGTCACGCCGGAGGCCGCGGGTTCAAGTCCCGTCATCCGCGCCATTATCGTGCCACGGTAGCTCAGTTGGTAGAGCAAAGCACTGAAAATGCTTGGGTCGCCGGTTCGAGTCCGGCTTGTGGCACCATTCTTCTTTTCATCACGATAATGGTTTTAATGGCACTTTCGCCAATTTCGGTTGCCCAGCAACCTGTCGCCCAAACGGCTCAATTTCGAGATGTCGTCGTGGTTCATTGTGAATCCGAGACTCGCTTCAACAGCCGGTACCGAGTTTTGTCGAACGGTTCGATCAATTTGCCAGCGCTAGGACGCTTTGTCGTGGTTACAAGAAGCATTGAGCTGATCCAGACTATGATCGAATCAAAGATTTCCGAAACAATCGGAGTAAAAGACTACGTTGTCGTCAAATTTGAGTCCGACCGATCATCAGCCGTAACTATTTCCGGAGCGGTAAAGAATGCTTTGCTATTGGCTGCCCCCCGAGCAATGACCGCGAAAGACCTGCTTTCATTGGTCGACGTTCTTGAGAATGGCGACGCAACGCAAGCCGAATCATTTGATGTCAATGGACGTCCAAACCCGCTCAACGGCTTAGTAAGACCGGGAGACCGCATCAGAATTCCGGCCGAACAAACTCGACCGCAAGTCTACGTCTTAGGTGGAGTCGGAAAAGCCGGGTCCATCGCTTTTTACGAGGGAATGACGATCAAGGCAGCAGTCGATATGGCCGGTGGAGTTTCAGCTCGTGGAGATTCAAAACGAGTATTCGTCTTAAGAGAAGTCCAGATGGGACCATTTGATCTGGCAACCAAAGGCGACGTAAAGCTTCAACGAGGAGACTCGATTCGCGTGGAAGCAAAAGCCGATGTCCAATATATTGCGGTGATCGGATTAGTTCGGAAACCGATCAATCTCGAATGGTCACCGAACTTGACTGCCAAAGCAGCGATCAAGCAGGCTCAAGGTGTTCTCAACCCAAAGAACTTTGTAGTTGTACGGTCAATCACCAAGATTAACAAGCCTGAAGTGAAAATTCGGTGGAGCGATTTCGACAAAGACAAGAAAAAAGACATCCTGCTTGAACCAGGCGATGTGGTGGATGTGGTCGAGAAGTGACGGCAAGACCTCTCGCAAAATGGGATCGTTCCAAAGGTCGACCAGAGCCAATCCGGTTGCTCAACCTGATCAAGGA
>JBAXBU010000177.1:0-2916 GCA_037141835.1 Armatimonadota bacterium
GTTATGAGTTGTTCGACGAGCCGTTTGAAGAAGTTGGAATCCCTCATCGCAAAATGCGGAAGTTCTTGGGAGCCAGTCTTCCAGACCGGATTGAAGAATTAGAATAGATCGGCCGAACCGATCATGTTTGAGCCTCGAAAGTTCGCTGCCTCCGCTGCCCGACCACAAATTGCCGGTAGCTTTTGCTCAATCGCTGAGGATTCCGTGACTATGCGGTGGAGGTTTTAAGAAAGCCGAACCCTGAATCCTTATTTCTCTTTCGTCTTCAATGGCAAAGACTTTGGTTGCCTCTTCGGAAAGTTCACGCCATGATCCTTCATCATCTGGTAGCCCTTCAAAATGAGACCAAACGTGGCGATGTAAGGCGCAAATCTAGAAACTCCCTGATTCGCAATTGAAGCAAACAGATCTGCTGAAGACGAAATCTTCGAGGACGTATTGCTTAAATCCTTAACCCGTCCCTGAACTTCGCTGGCGATGGAATCCACTTTTTCCGAAATTGAGTCAACTCGATCCGAAATCCGGTCAACCTTTGGCTTCAAATCCTTGGCAACTTCCATGAGCTTGATCATGGCGAAAATGAGCACGCAAAAGAAAATTGCGTTAACCACAAAGAAGAGTCCAGAAAAAATCAGCCACCAATTAGGAATCTGCACAGCTTAATAATAGCCGTTTTGGCTGAAAAAGTTAGTGTGTTGCTATTGAGATTCGATGCTCCCCCGGGCCAAATTTCTTTTCGCCAACGATTGCCGTTGTATTCCGGGGAACCAAGAAGTCCATTTCTATTTGAGTGCCTACAGCTTTCCAAGCCACCTCGATCAAACCGTGCGGAGTTGGTACTTTGCCCTTTGCCCACGTCAACCCGATCGGTTGAGGATCAATCACGAACTCCTTAAATCCTGGCTTCCTCGGCATGACACCTAAAATTCGGCCCGACATTTGAAACATTGGACTCGCATTCCAAGCATGGCTCAGGTCGCCAACCGTCCACATTTCGTAAAAGGATTGGGTGTCCGGGACTATTTTCCACCGGTCGAGTTGCTTAACAGCCTCAGAACTAAAGAGGCCAGCCTTAAACATCGCTTCAAAAACAAAGTGCATAAAGTACGGCTGACAATTCATGTCCTTTCGAGACAACACCGCCTTCATTACCGACCGTGAACGCTCAGGTGAAGTCAAACCACAGGAAACCGCAAGCGTATTGACCTGCGTCGAAAATGTCTCGATGTCCTTATCGGCTGGTAACCACTGATTCGGCTTAATTGTTGTCTGAAACGGCTTTCCATCTCGATAAAGTCCTTGGCTAGAATTCCAGAGTTCTGATTCGAATGCCGCCGAAATCTTCTTTCTCAATGCCTGATAGTGGGACGATTCTTTTGGCGACTTGGTGATCGCGGCAATTGAAATCGCATCCTCTAAGGCTTGGTAATAAAGCGCAGTCATATATCCTTGGCCAATGACAGCCGGGGGATGGTGCAAGTTGAATCCTTCGATCTCAACCCAATCCATAAACATGTAATTGGGAGCCTGCGAGACCAAACCATTCGGACCCAAATAGCCTTCAAAACGGCTCATCAGTTGCTTGACGTGAGGAGCCATTTGTTTTAATGGAGTAGCGTCTCCGGTGTACTCGTAATACTGGACTAACATCCGCAGCCAAAGCAGGGAATAGCTCGTGTGGAAGCTTTGGTAGTTCCTTTGCTCAAGCGTTCTGGCGATCTTCTTGAGGTCCTGCCTCGCCAAGGTTCCTTCGCCAAATGCGTAAAACGAGTTGAGTGATTCGATGAGATAGTCGCCAGCATCGGATATTGGCTCCTGGTGATGCGGTGAGTCCAAATGATGAGTCTGCATGCAAATCTGTGTGACCCAACGACTGACATCCCAAATCCGATTGTAATTGGAATTGCTACATTCAAATGAACCGAAATATTGAACTGGATACGACGTAAAGACACATCGAACATCCTCAATTTCGATCGGCTCTGTCACACCTTCTGCCTTAATGTTGATCACCGAAAAACTATCGTAGTAGGGAAGTTCAAATGTCTGAATTCCTTCTCGAAGAATGATCTCAGATTGCCGATTGGCTCCAGGAGCATCGTGCTCATTGGGACTCAGAATCAGCTTTGCCCCGACGTGCCCGCGAACCTTCATTCCTACGTAACCAGACAAGACATGTCCGTATTGCACGGAATACGACCCGTCATAGGCGAAAACCGCCCCACCGGTGTTCTTTCTCGGTAAGACCCCCGGCGATACTCTGGTGAATCCCACAGAAGGAAGAATCGCTTCAACCGCTGGAGGCAACTCACTCACAAGTGTCTGAGGCTTCACTCGCTGGGCTATTACCGATGGTTTCCAGGATTTTGCGTCAATCTGCCCAAGTTGCCAACCCGCAGGTTCGAGCTTCAAATCAATTCGATATCCGTTCTTCGCTCCCGACTGATCCAAGTCATCCGCGGAAGAACATGTCCACGATGAATCCGTCCCAATGGTCGAAATCGTATTTTTCCGATCCGTGATCTTGAAATCTGCTTTGAGCCCCGGCTGCATTGTCGAAGCATCATATTGAACCAGCGGGCTTGGGAACACTTCAATCGCAATAACATTCTCACCTTTCCGGAAATACGATGAGAGATTTCGAACATCTTCGAGCCATGGTCCGCAGGGTCCCGAATCATAGTCGCGTCCAATATCTGCCGGTCCTCGAGCAGCAAGTTTGCCATTGATCCACATTCGATAGCGCACTTCTGCGGTAATCCAACTGCGCACCATCTTCGGGCTATTTTCCAGGGTGACGAACTTCAAAAAACGAACAGGAACCTCATTTTTTGAGTGTTCGCTCCAAATCCACTTTCCAACATTGGGTCCCTTGTCAGACTCAGCAATTGGCTTTGCGGCTTCACCAACTTGGAC
>JBAXBU010000178.1:0-2835 GCA_037141835.1 Armatimonadota bacterium
TCGGAACAATGGAAAAAGGTGCAAGAGTGTTGTTTAGCTCCCTCAAGAAGATTGAGCATCTTCCAGATTCACTCCTGATCTGGCCAGCTCACGGCGCAGGTTCAGCATGCGGAAAGTCGCTTGGCGGAAGTCCAGTCTCTTCTCTCGGATATGAGCGGAAAGCAAACTGGGCATTTCAGATCCACAATGAAGACAAATTCGTCGACGAAGTTCTGAGTGGCCAGCCTGAGCCACCCTATTACTTCAAAGAAATGAAGCGGCTCAACAAGGTTGGTCCCACGATCTTGGGTCATATGCCAAAAGTTGACCGGGTTACGATATCCACAAACCAGCTAGTCGATGTACGAAGTGCTGCTACCGTTCGGAGTAACCACTATGTTGGATCATTAGTTATTCCTAGCGGAAAGGGTCTAACCAACTGGGCTGGTTGGTTGCTCAACTACGAAGAACCAATCACTCTTATTGCCGACAACCAAGAACAAGCCGACGTTGCCGCCCGAGATATGGCAACAATTGGCCTTGATGTTGTATCAGATTGGATTCTGGCTGATGATCTAGATCAATCCAGGTTCGAGACCTTTGTGACGACTACATGTCAAGAATTAGATGGTTCAGAAGTCGTTCTCGATGTGAGAGGAATCAATGAGTGGAACAATGTTCACCTAGCGAGCTCCTTGCATATCCCGCTCGGATACCTTCGAGGTCGGCTCAACGAGCTTCCACGAGATAAGAAGATTGTGGTTCACTGTGCTTCCGGCGGACGATCTCCAATTGCTGTGTCTATCCTCAAGCAAGCGGGCTTTGAGAATATCGCCGAAATCGCTGGTGGAATCACCGACATCTCACTGCGCTGTCCGATGAATGTCGTCACCGCGTAGCTCAACTGAGATGCCCTGCTTAGGAACCAAAATTCGATGGTTCCTGAGCATCGGATAGCTTGGGAACTGGATAACTTGCGATTAGCAGCCTGAAATTAAGAAACTCGCATTGCGATTGAATAAATGAGTTTTGACCGAAAACATAAAGTAACACTATTGTGAGTCGAACCGCTATCATGGTTACATGTCCGAGCGGCGCTATAGTGAAAGTGAACTTCGAGAGGTTCTTCGATTGGCTTCAGAAGAACAAAATAAAAACTCGTCGCCAATCCACGACCTGGATGGCTATAGCCAACAAGACATCGAAAGGGCAGCTGCCGAAGTTGGCATTGATCCTCTAAATGTTAGGGCCGCACTCAATAATGTCAAAAGCAAACCATTATCCAAACCCACATCTAAATGGTCCAAGTTTAGCGAAGCTTCGCTTCTTGACAATTCGAAGGATCTCTCCGTGACCCGGACTTTCCATGGTCAAATGGATGACGGCACATGGCAAGAGATGCTCAGCGAATTGCGAAAGATATTTCGTAGTTCGGGCACATCCAATTTTTCCGGCTCGACCAGAGAATGGTCTTGCAATATTGGAGCAATTTCCGCGAATGCTTCGTCAGTACAAAAGAACGATTCAACGAGAATTAGGGTGGAGTTTGGCGTCACCGCCATGTTCGAGGGTCTCGCGACAAGTGTTGTCTCAATGGGTATCGCCTTTCCTCTTGTTCTCGGGATTCTAGGCATTTGGCTTACATCCCGAATGAACTCGCCAAGCGCATTCCCGATAGGGATTACCTTGGTGCTAATGGTCTTAATTCTTTCTTTTGGAGTGTTTATCCGACATTCGATGCGTCACGCTACTCAGAAGGTAAAGGCAAAAGTTGAAGCCTTGATGGATGTGACACAAGAGCTGTTACAAGAGGAAAGCCGGTCAAGTTCCAAGAATGAAGATCAAGAAGTTCAGACTCAAAGCAAGCCATTAACTGTCGACCTGGGCAAGTCTAAGGATGGTATCTAGCAATCATTTTGCGTGTCTCCAATCGCTGGGTTAATAAAGCTCAAGAAGTCGAGTGATTCAACACAACGACGAACCAACAGCCTGCCAGCTAAGAAGCAGAACCCGCAAAATCAGATCAGAACAATTTTTTTAGCACCGCATACGGCCAAGCAACCGATGCTAAGTACCCGCCGTTCTGAGTATGCCCAATCGCTGGGTTAAAGCACTCCCAAGGAATCTCGCCGCCCTTTCGAAGGTGAGTAACATACTCAGCAAAAACCTTGCTGCCAAGCTCCTTATCTTCTTTCATGAGAGTCTCAATCAGGAATCCTGTCGGCGTGTGCCAGTACGCCCCATTTTGGTAGGTGCCCTTACCACCCATTGCCTTCTCCCATGCCGATGACGCCGAAAAATCGCGGTCGGTTGGTACATGCCGAACCGCACCTTCCAGTGTAATCGTCCCAGCGTGATGCGCGTCCAAAATTGTCTTTCGAGCAAGCCTTGCCCGAGATGATTCCAAAACTCCTAAGTGCAATGCCAACAGGGTTCCCCAAACGTCAGGTTGCTTACCAACTTCGGTCGCCGCTCTAAGCCATCCAGACTCTTTCTCAGCAAAAGCCAAAGGAATATTCTTGGCTATTTTCGACGCCTCGTCCCGATATTTGCGATCCCCGGTTAGGCTAAAGAGTTCTTTCGCCGCTCGAAACCGAAGAAGTGACGGATATAAGACTTTGCCAGTAAAGGTAATCGAATCACAAAACCCAAAACCCACGGCTCTCGTCTGTCTAGTCGTTACAAATAAGCCAGTTGAAGTCTCGAAATCGGGACTTAATAATGCTCTTTCCATTCGCTCCAAAACCGTCAATTCCCCTACCTTGTTGGTCAAAAATGACTTCAATCGCGATTGCCGTGCCAACAACCATCCCAAATGGACAAACTCATAATGATCGTCCGCAGGAGGATAAGTCC
>JBAXBU010000179.1:0-2806 GCA_037141835.1 Armatimonadota bacterium
TGCCAAGTAGCGTCCCCAAATTCTTTTCTTGGGCGAGTCGCCCGACATAAAGGAGGATTCGTTGATCTGGCGGGATTCCTAATTGCTGGCGTGCTTCGGCGCGTGGAATCAGTTGCCGCTTTGGGGTTCCGGTTGGGATCACCGTAATTGGTGTATCGACGCCATGGCGAAGGAGCCAACGCTTCGAAATCTCGCTTGGGGTGATGACTTGGTTGACGCTATTGTAATAAAAGTTCGTATGCTTTGCGATGCGGAAACGAATATAGCGGCGAGGAAACGCGGACATGTAGTGGGCGTACCGATCGTAAAGGGTGTGATAGGTGGAAACAATGGGTACCTGGTGACTTTCTGCCCATCTCAACCCGACAAAGCCAAGCATGTAAGGCGTGTGGGTGTGGATGACATCAAATTCTTGCTGTCTGAATCGACGAAGCTTTCTCCAATAAGGTGGGTAGGCAATGGGGTGCCCTTTGCTCCACGGAGTTTCGAGAGCTCGAAATCGAATCGTGTTAGGATCGGTTTCGCGATACCCAGCGAACCGGGGAGCAAAAATATGCACGCTGTGCCCTTGGTTGCGAAGCTCGTCAACCAAGAGTTGAATGCTGATACTAACTCCGTTCAGTACTGGCCAAACGCTATCCGAAAAAATGGCTATGCGTAATGGCTTCATGCTCTTGGTTAAATTGTACTAGGTGTGGAGTCAGGGCAAAAGCAAGTGCCGATGAAGATGATATCGATTGGACATGTTTTTGTCACTTAACTTTAAGTCAGGAACATGGAACTCCCCTTTTAACCGACAAGGGAGCCATTTTGAGAACCTCTAAATACTTGGAGCATCTTCCTTCGCGCTATCCCCCTTCCAACCCTCCTTCATCAGCACACTACGGCGGAAAGGTCGCGGACGTCGGTACCTGGTCACACCCTGATCTAAGGATTATCCAGCTCACTAAGTGGCTCACCAGGCTACTAGTTCGGTAACAGAGCGTATCGGCCTTCAACAATGTCCTTTATCTTGATAGGATCCGTACTCAGCTTTCTTACGGTATTTGTTTTCAAATTGATGTCATAGACGCCAGGCGCATACCAAGACAATTTCTTTGATCCCATGAGGAAGCGATCATTACGACAGAATCGAAAAGTAGATTCGTTCGGGAAGTAGGAACCAAGCAATCCAGGACCACGATACTTCCATTGCCATTCAAGTCCCTTACCTGAGAGGAGAACATCTCCGGCAAAGTATTGTAACAATCCTTTTTCGACGACATTTTTAAAGATCCTTGCTTCTCCTTCGAACCAATACTTTCCATCTGAATTTATCCTCAAGTAGTCCTGAGGATCACCAGACGAAAGTGGAATATTTCCGTTTGACCTATTCCAATATTGGTCCGAAATTGAAAATTCAAGCCTCTTGCGGTAAAGGGTCACAATACGTCGAGATAGCCCCACATCATTACTTTGAACCTTGAAGTTATTGACATCCAAGCACTGGATTTCACGGTCAGAAGTAGCGGTTACTATAGAGTTGCCAATGACGTCAAGCGCTCGACCAGGAACTTTGCCCAGCAGCTTGAAAGAGTCAGCGGACACTTTGTATATGGCTGATGAAACGATTTGGGTGATGCTCTGATCGTGGTCAAAGAAATATTCCGAATTTGAACTTGAGCCAATTGGCCCGCCATTCATGCTTTTTAGTTTCCAGTTGTTGCCACGATCATTGAAGAATTCAATAGTTGCAACATTATTGACTTTCCTAACTGCTGCATTGAAAGATTTGTTGGCAAGACCCCAAGAACCGTCCAGGATGAGCTTTTTAATAATGCTTCGCTTTGAGTTTGGCGGGCCGCCAACGGTTTGCCAAACAATTTTGTCCTTAAGTCGATATTCAAACAATAGCTTGTCCTTTGCCATTGAATCAAGGACATTAATAAGCATCAAGTTTAACATTGAGTTTTCCGAATTTGTTCACTCTGTGGCTCACCGCAGTTATTTGGTATTATCGCCCACAATTGAATCATGGATGGGCCAGAATTTTGCTCGTACTCTGTCAATCTCAAGTTCTAACCAATCAATCCTCGACTCTTGATCTTCCTCCATCATCGAATCATATTTGATGAGAAACTCCGCGATGCCTCCCACCAGGGCATAAATAGGTTGAGCCTTTGCACCGAACCTTTCAACCAACATTAGCATGCCAGTATTCGTATCGTGAAATGAGGACAGGAAAAGATGCTCCGTGTAGTCATCGCTCTCCACGTCGCTGGGATCTATGGCTTTCATTCTCTGCAGAATTTGATTTCTCTGGTCTATCAATAAGTCCTCGTTCATAATTGCCTCAAGTGCTCAGCTATATTGGCTGAGACAAGAGCTATGGCGAGCCATTGCCTGATCTGTTTGAAATTAGTCACTAGTTGGGGTGGTCGCCTAAACCAGAGTCCCTTGAGTAAAGGAACTTATCCTGCCCAGGCCAAACGCTATCCGAAAAAATGGCTATGCGTAGTGGCTTCATACTCCTGACTGGAGTGTACTGCCTCCACTACGCTTCAGGGAAGCGACCGTGTTTTTCAACAAACGTCACAACATCACTTAGCAGGAACCGTCGTTGACCGCCTTTGGTTCGATGATGGTGGAGCCAGCCTCGGTTGGTGTACCGTCGAACCGTAGTCGGGCAGACTCCTAACAAGCGGCTCACTTCTTCAAGATTCAACTGTGGATCCAGAAGTCGTTTAATCAGTTCTTGGCGTGTCTCTTTAAAATCGCCAGTGTAATAGTGAGCCGTCACGGCGTCGTCATAAAGGGAGGCGAGGAA
>JBAXBU010000180.1:0-2768 GCA_037141835.1 Armatimonadota bacterium
GGAAAAGGAACAACGTTCCGAATTCGGTTTCCGCACCGAGAATCGTAGTTGATTTGCATGAACTATAATTAATGGAACCCTCGTCAAGGAAGACGTGTTGAAACAGCCAATAGGCAATTTGAGGTCAAGGATGCAACCGCAAGAACCAATTAAGATACCGATTCGAGTAAGAGAGCAGCAGAAAAATGCGCCTGTTAAGCGAAAACTTGGTGTTGTTTTTTATGGCGTTTGGATCGCTGCATTTGCAATTGGCGGAACATTTGCCGGATACCTTAACCGGTCACCAGTAGCAGTCGCCTTGGCCCAATCAGTCCTCTTCAATGTAAAACCTGAAGACACTTTTAAAAGTGACTCACTCAACATCCTTCTTCTTGGTTGTGATGAAGATCTTGCCCCTGGCGGATTAAAGGTTCTCAAACAAGCGGGTCGAGCCGACATGATCATGATGGCTCACCTCGATTTTAAGAAAAAGACGATCACTGGTGTATCTATTCCACGCGATACTCGATGCCAATTACCGGGAGAACCGTCTCACAAATTAAATGCCTATCATAACCTCGCCAAGCCTGATGAAGCAAAGCAAAAGCAGGAAGATGCAGTTGAATATCTTACTGGCGTAACCATCGATAAGACCATTGTTTTGGACTATGTCGCGTTCCAAGACTTGGTCGACGCAATTGGAGGGATCACCGTAACCATTAAGGATAAGATGGATTACGACGACAATGCGGGAATGCTCCACGTCCACTTTGTCCCGGGGGTAAAAAAGCTTGATGGCTATGATGCCATGTGCTACGTCCGGTTTCGGAAGGACACGGGTGGCGACTTTAAGAGAACAGAGCGTCAGCGTCAACTGCTCATGGCCTTTAAGGGTGAGGTCGTAAAGAATTGGAAAAATCTCCCTGAGATCATCGAGCAGGGTGTAAAAGTACTTGGCGAAAATACTTTTAGCAATACGGAAGTTGCTGGACTTGCCATTTTTGCAAAAGGCGTCGCCCAAAAAGATATCAAGATGTTAAGACTTCCAACCGTCCCTGGGCGAGGTTCATTTGAGGAACTCGACCTCACAAGAGCCAAAAAGATGTTGACCGACAACGGTTTTCTAGATAGTTTAGCGAGTGAAAAAAACTAATGAGCGAGAATAACGCATTCGATCCAAACGCACCAGAAGGAGCCTCTGCACCATCTGGTGGTCAGTACATGACCAGAAAAGATTTCAAACTAATCGTCTTGGTGACGATATTCCTGATCATTGGGATGATCCCCGTTTATCTTTATATGCGAGAAAAAGCCTATAAAGCGACTTGCGTTAGAAATATCAATGGGATGATGGCTGCATTGACGTTGTATTCAGCTCAACATGATGATCGGTTTCCGCCTCTCTACAACGAAAACGAGAAGGGTGAGCCCGATGCGGATGCCAATGGCATTGCTTACACCTGGATTAGCGACATTTATGATCTGAAGGGATCAAGAATTGACTTTGTCTGTCCAACTGCTTCATCGGAAGAGTATGCCTATTCGGCAAATCCTAACGGCGGACCGCCCATTCCCTCAACTTATGGATTTTACGCTCCCTATGCGTCCTTTTCGACACCGCTCGTAGACAACCCTGATACGGTCGTAATCCTTGCCGAAACTTCCAACGGAGGAGCAAATATGACTTATGATCCTAAACCATTTGCGAGCAAATATGACGGATTTGTCATCGGCTGGGATACAACCAATGACTGCTCCGAGAGCAATGAAGACATTCACGCAGTAACTCGCTTGGCATTTCCAGGGACTCAAGATGGAAAACCAGACAAGGGCAATGGACGACACGATCGGTTCATCAATGCGATCAGTGCAAGTCGACTCAAACTGGCGTTAACTCCCAACAACATGGCAACTGAATTCAATCCGGCAAAATATATGCTTACCGAGCACTGGCAAGAACCGCTTAGGATCAAAAGGAAAAGTCAATAAGGCACTCACTAAAAACGACGACTCAAGAAGACTTCTCCAAGAACAAGATGTTCGGGACTAACGAGTTGCAACCAATCCTCGGTAAAATCAACCGTAATGGCTACAGCGATTACGATGACTCCTCAGGGGCTTAACGTCCCCAACGACCCTATCATCCCATTTATTGAAGGGGATGGCACAGGGCGTGATATTTGGCGAGCAAGCGTCCGAGTCTTTGACGCTGCCGTTGAAAAGGCTTATGGAGGATCCAAGAAAGTTGCTTGGAAAGAAGTACTTGCGGGGCAGAAGGCATTTGATGCAACCGGAAATTGGCTTCCCGACGAAACCCTCGCCGATTTTAACCAGTACTTAATCGGCATCAAAGGTCCTTTGACCACCCCAGTCGGTGGTGGAATTACTTCGCTGAACGTTGCCCTGCGACAGATTCTTGACCTTTATGTTTGTCTTCGCCCGGTTCGATGGTTTACGGGAGTTCCAAGCCCAGTCAAGCGACCCCAAGATGTTGACATGGTCATTTTCCGAGAAAACACCGAAGATATTTATGCGGGAATCGAGTTCCCTGCCGGTTCGGCCGACGCATCAAAAGTTCTCGATTTCATCAAGGAACATTTTCCGAAGAGCTTCGGAAAAATCCGATTTGGAACGACCGAAAAGACAGCCGAGTGGAGCAAAGCGGTGCATGACGGTCCGGACACTGATCTTCTTGTCGGAATTGGCATCAAACCGGTCAGCAAGCAAGGTTCTCAGCGGTTAATCTACAGCGCAATTGAATTTGCGATTCGTGAGAATAAGAAGAGTGT
>JBAXBU010000181.1:0-2750 GCA_037141835.1 Armatimonadota bacterium
ATTGGACTCAAGATTCCGTAAGCAAGCAAAATTCCTAAGAACGTTCCAACCAGCGCAGCCGCAACCGACTCACCGATCGCTCCGGCGTCGCCGCCGATCTTACCCATGGTAATGATAACGCCGAGAACTGCCGCAACAATTCCAAACCCTGGCATGGCATCAGAAGTCGTTTGCATTGCCTGAGAAGGAAGCAAAGCCGCATGGTGAGCGACTTCAAGGTCAAGCTCCATCATATCACTGAGGTCGTGAGGACCAACTGATCCCGAGAGAATTACCTTCAACGTGTCGCAAAAGAAGTCGCAGGCATGATGATTGTTGATGAATGTCGGATACTTACCCAAAATATCCGATTTCACAGGTTCTTCAACATGCTTTTCAAGGCCAAGCAATCCTTCCTTTCTAGCAACATTGAAGAGTTGATACATCATCTTTAGGAGATCGCCAAATGCAGCCTTTGTGTAGGGATCGGGTTTCATCAAACCCATCGCACCCTTAATCGCCCCGGTTACGCCTGCCATTCCGTGGCCAGCCATCAATGAACCGAATCCCGCACCAAAGAGGATAATCATTTCGTTGATCTGAATAAGCACCGCCATGTTGCCATGGTGCATCACGTACCCGACGATGACCGCGGCAATAACAATAACTATTCCAATAACTGTAAACATCTAGACCCGATTCCCCTCAGGACAGTTGTTCCACCAGGTAGTGGAAATGACAGGTGGTAAATATACGGGGTTCTGGAAAATTCGACTTGAGTTGAACTAGCTTGCGGCCGCCATGAATAAGTTGATTGCGATGGAAACCAGACAAGCAAATCCTACTAAGATGTTTTCGTTTCGATTTCGAATTCCTGCTAGGAACGCATTTACAAAGAACATTACAGCCAGCACGATGATCGTAGCAAACAGAATTGCAGTCCGATCCTCTCCATTTGACAGAATCATGAAGGGCAGAGCCGAAGCAAACATGAGAACGATCCTTATGACCATGAAGTCATCTTCGCTCAAAAATCTCCATACTGCTTTTGTTTTGTTCTTCAAGGACATTTCCAAATGATCTGGACCATTTGCTCACTTACTTTCATCTTGCTCTGAATTAGTTCGATAAGCTCGAATCGATCAATGAATTCTACTAAAGTATTCGATCGGGTCATGGGTTAGCCATTTCACGCAAGACAATATAGTTTAATCCGAATCCCATACATGAGAAAAAGGTAATTACTGCATCAATCGGTCGCAGGCGCCAAACTAATATGATGAGGTTCGCAACCGCAAAGAACGGTGAAGAATATCCAAAGAGCTCCATAGGAATGGTCCAAGACTGCAAATTTCTTAACGAAAAAAGCCACCATATCCACAAGTAAGATCCTAGGCAAAATATGCCCCTTATGAGTTGAAAATCGTTCTTGTAGATAAACTTCAAGGCTGGAAGAATTGCTTTTTCTAGTAGAGCTCGCACGGCATGTTCAATTCTTCAAGATGGGCGATCAGTACATCGGCATGATCCTTATCTCTTGTTTCTACCACACAGGCAACGGTCACCCGGCTGAAATTTGGTTTGCCAAAGGTTCGCTCATGACTAATCTGCTTCACACTTGCGCTCAGTTCTGCGATCGCATGGGTTAGCTTTTCAAGCCCACCCGGACGATCAGAAATCTCGCAACGAAATCGAACCAACCGCCAATCGCACCGAAGTCCATAATTAATCACTCGCCCTAAAACTGATGGGTCAATATTTCCACCGCAAAGGACAAGTACAACTTTTTTGCCTTTCAAGCTACCAAGCTTTCCAGCAATAAGAGCGGCCAGTGGAGCCGCTCCAGCGCCCTCGACTACCCCCTTCTCAATTTCAACGAGACGAAGTATTGCCAAAGCGATATCCTTTTCGTTAACCGTAACAACTTCGTCAACATATTTGTTAGCCAGCGCAAATGCGTTTGCCCCAACACACGGAACCGCCAACCCATCGCCAAGCGTATCCTCCATCTTAACGGGTACGGGACCACCAGCTTCTTGAGCAGCCTTAAATGAAGCGGCAGATTCTGGCTCAACGCCGATGATTTGCACGTTTGGCTTAAGAGTTTTTACCGCCAAGGCTAACCCAGCTATCAATCCGGCTCCACCAATTGGAAGAACAATAGCCTCAACGTCAGGAACTTGATCCAAAATCTCGAGACCCATAGTGCCAGCCCCAGCTATGACATCAATGCCATCAAAACCATGAACATAGGTCAGTCCATCGCTCAAAACATATTCATCGGCCTTTTGCTTTGCTTCTGCGATGTTGTTGCCAAAGAGTTCTACCTTGGCACCAAATTGGCGGCATCGTTCTTGTTTGACCATCGGAGCAATTACCGGCATGACGACTCGAACCGGAATTCCCAGGAGCTTTCCGTGGTAGGCAAGAGCCAACGCATGGTTCCCAGCCGAGGCGGCAACAACGCCGTTTCGACGCTGTTCTTCGTTCAAAAGCATCAGGGCATTGCGTGCTCCACGTTCCTTGAAGGAACCAGTTTCCTGGAGGTACTCCATCTTGCAATAGATATCACAGTCGAACATCGTGCTGAAAATCGGTGAAGGACTGCACGGAGTGACGTTGATTCCCGGGAAAATCCGCTCCTTTGCGGCTAGAATTTCGTCAAAAGTTGGCCTCATTGCGCTAACCAAGAGTTTACAGGTTAAGATATCAAAATGTCTCACATAACTCGTGTTGTCCTCAACGAAGAACCGTTTCCAACGGACAGTGGT
>JBAXBU010000182.1:0-2719 GCA_037141835.1 Armatimonadota bacterium
CATTAGCAGTGGCATCAATCCACATAATTCGGGCTTCAAGACCGTATCGGGAGCAGACCTGCTTTGCTGGTCCATTATATTGAAGCTGCCGGTCTAACATGATCGGCGGGAGTCCGGGAAGAGGGTTTCCTGGCTGGAAACGACCTTGGGTTTGGGTTAGAAGAAATAAACCGGGCACGAAAGGCATGCCCGGTTTTACCCGCCTTTGACTAGGCAGCGAGTGCTTTCAGCACACGATCTCGGGCATCGTCGCCTTTCTCTCGAATTACGCTATAGACCCAGTAGGCAAATTCCGTGTCCGAAGCTTGTTCCTTGAGGTCCACATTTTCACCGCTAATGACAATTGCATGAGTCGGTTTGAACGTCGCATTGAGGGGCACATTAAGGCTAACGCCCTTCGGTACTTTGGCAATTTCAAGAAATTCGAAATGGTTCTCTAACTGCCATTTTTTGTTGAATACATGCATGTTGCGGGCGATATTTGCCTCGTAATCAATGTCCAACGCTGCAAAAGTCTTTGAGCCTTCATGATAAAGGAATGCGCCATCAACAACCCAGTTCGTGAAGCCAGCCAACTTAGACCGGACGCAAAGATCATCGTCCTCAAAGTTGCCAAGACCAAATACCGGATCAAATCCACCAATTGCGGTCAAACACTCTGGAGACATCAAGAAGCACAAACCTCGGATCTGATTCCACGGCGAAGCCGAAGACTTCTTTGCGTGCAAATAGTCATTTGCCTTTCGCATCAAACTCGGAAGGTCAGTGTACTGTCCAATTTCAACCTGTTGCTTGCCGGCAACCTTGTTGGAAACCACCCCGAGAAGCCCCGGATTCTGATCCATTGACTTCAAGTTGTTATAGGCATGAGCGAGTTCACCAAGACATCCAAGCGAAGCATAGACGTCATCATTGGTAACTCCATAGGCATCAAAGCCGCCTTTCGTCTGAAGATATTCAAGACCTCTGTTCGCTCCTTGCCCATATCCGGTGTTCTCCGAATTTTCCAAAAGAGACAAGAAATGCGGTGCTTGCGCGGCAAAATCGTACCAAAGCTTCTTGTTTGCAGTATCCGTGTTGTTCAGGACAACCGCAAACTCTACTTCGCCAGGATAATACGTCACAAACGCGGAGATGCTCTCTATTCCCATCTGGGCGTTATTGACCGTCGGCATGGAAAAGCCAAGTTTTGGCCACTGAGGCAACTCGCCATCGCCAATAACCGCAATCGTAAACCATGCGTCGGTGTCAAGCCCCTCATAAAGCCGTCCCGGAAGGGTCGTGCTCTGACTGAGGAATCGAACCTGACGATCCGGGAAGTGTCGCTGAATCAACTCAGCAAACTCTTCGGCGGTCCACTCGATGGTGTGATAAGGATTGGTCGGCTTATCGCCTAGCTTTGCATTTGGATCGTAAAGCTTTCGATTGGGGGTGCTGATAATGATCTTGCCTTTACAAGCCTTGAGGGCTTCTAAAAATTTCTCCGGGTCAGGAAGGTGCTCAATAGTTTCGAAACTGGTTACGACATCTGCTTTCGAATAGTCGTAATTACAAACGTCATCCACATCAAAAGTTGCCCGAGGATAAAACTGATTTGCGTGGCCCACGGCCTCAGCAGAAACATCAACGCCAAAGCTCTTCGATGCAAAAATGGAGGAAAAGTCTGTGCCGTAGCCTTCACCACTCGCTGCGTCAACAACGACTGCATCTTCGTACCAAGGACGGAAGTAAAGGTACCGTTGCCAGTGGGTTGCTTGGGTAGCGTAGTCGCTGACGAAAGGGATCATTCGTTCTCCTGTCCACGCAAGAGGTTGTGTAGGCGTACTCATCGTTACTTACTTTTCGGCAAATTAACAATTAATCTTTAGGTATTTGTGTTCTCTGTTCCATAATTGGACATGACCCTCAGAGTTCCATTCGATGGATTTGTCGAGGCAGTGCGACGAAATCTTAGTACCCACGATGCCTATGTCCATTCAGACAAGGCTCGCGTCGTTATTTCTGCTGGTCAAGGCGACAAAAAAATGGTCGTCATCGCCGCTGCCCACATGACGGTCGAGGAAGCTAAATCAAAATTACACGCCGAAGGACTTCACGTTTACGAAGGCTTATGGTCAATTGGTGATGACTTCGATCTGATGGATATGCCATTTCTGGGAGCGGTCTCATATCGAGCCAATAAAGAACGAACCGGGGTCTGGCTCGAAGCCTATCCAGAATTACCAACCGAAACGAGGGTACTGCAAGACCTCTACGAGGAGTTTAAGGATTCCGGCGAACTAGAAGACATTTCATTTGATCAATTTGAGGCAAGTGCTCAGGCAACGGTTGTGGTCCTCAGCCCAGACCAAATTGAGACGTTCTTAACCACCAAGCGACTGGAAGGCATCTAAGGTTGATTCAACGAGGCGTAACCGCCGGGCTGCCAAGTAAAGTCACTGATCCACGCTGGAAGCCAATTGCCGAAAGCGTTCGCCAACTCCCAACCTGCTGGATTCGAGAAGATTTCCTATTTTGGGAAATCTGTTGGAACCCAGGCGAGATCGTGGCTCCCGAACGCCTCGAAGCTGTGATGAAACTTTGCGTTTCATCAGGCAAAAAGCTGATGCTCAATATCGTCCCCTGCCCCCATCCCAGCTCAGAAAAATGGCAAAAGCGGGTAGGCGGACCATGGGAAACATGGATGCGACCCGACTTCCGGTTGTGGGAGGTAATTCGG
>JBAXBU010000183.1:0-2718 GCA_037141835.1 Armatimonadota bacterium
AAGTGTTTTTAGTCGACCTCGCTGAGCTTGATTCGGTCATTCGATTTGCAATGCTGGCATTGCTCGGTACTGGCATGATGGGTGGTGGATATTGGTACATTCTTTGGAGACGAAAGAATCACGATAAAGGAAATGAACTTGAAAGTTAATCCTAGAATGGCATATGGTTTCGCTTTGATAGTGCTTTCCTTTGCACTCATAGGCGTGTTAGCCTCGATGAAACGAGAGCCAAATGTGTACGACGCTTACCAGTGGAACCCGGTCTTTGAATTCATCCAAAAAGCCGAAAAGGTGGAGACCGTCGCGACAACTTTTGACAATTTGGCATACGACACTCCTCCAAAGGATCTTAGTACTTTCCTTAAGTCTAAAGAACCCGACGGACAGCATCTCGTTCAAGTCATTTCATCCGAACAGCGCTCAAATTTTTTGACTCTCTTTAAAAAGCTCCCGCATGATGGAGGCGAACGAGCTGCGTGCTTTTGCCCGCACCACTTTGTCTTTGCTAGCAACGGATCTGAAAAGCTGATCATTGCAATCTGTTTTCATTGCTCGGCAATTTGGGTCCATGGTTCAAAGGAATTTAGTTCTGGAATTCGCGAAGTCGATAAAGATAATTTGGGCAAGGCATTTGGAATTGATCTGAGCCCCCATTTGGTGGATGCACAATGTTCCTTTAATCGCGGGTCTGGAAAAATTTAGTACTAGTCGGATTAAACTTGACGTCATAACAAATAACCATGATTACATCTCTTGCCATCTCATTCGTCCTTGCTCAGCCGGGTAGCACGTTCAAGGTTCCGGTTTACAATGCCGACCAAAAGAACCCGGCGGTGACAAGTTATGTCTCGACCACTCTTCCAGCGGGCTTCGCTGACGAAGGAAAATTTGGTTCTGGAGCGATCAAGTCAGATGATGGTGTCATTACCGTTACTCTTCTCAAGTCGTCGACAGCGATGCCTTCATTGCTTCGTAATCCCAAGTTTAGCCATCTCAAGGACTTTACGACTATTCGAATGACGAATTGGATTGGATTCAGAAACAGCAACCCTAAAGGTGAAGATTACAAGCTGGATTGGAACAAATACCGACTTAACTTCAACCTCCAAGGCAAGGACAAGACAAAAGTGATGGCTCTCCGCCAGGCTCTCCATACGATTGTTGATGGTCTTGTTTTGAACTAAATTACATCATCTGAAACTCTGGCGTAGAGAACATGAGTTTGCACACTGCCCGCGCGACGGCATTCGCGTTTCGCTGATCAATTCGTTGTCCACCTTCGTTTTCGGCGGTTGTCACTAGTCCCGCCACTTTTGCGGGTGGGAGTGAGATATCGAATACAGACATTAATGACTTTACGATGCCAGCGGGAGTGGGGTCCTCGGCAAAGAGAGGATAGGCTTGGATGCCAACTTGAGGTCCTCGGTTTCCACCCAAAGGGTTGGCAGGATTCTGGGTGTTTCCGGCTGGACCACCGGCAAAGAGTTTGTCGGCCCACTTCATTCGTTCGACCATGGTTGCTGACGTGATCCAATATGCACCCGTCCGCCAACCAGATACATCGGGTGGGGCCATGAGTTCCATTCCCATGGATTTGGACGACGAGAAGGCGGTTTGAGCTGGGGCAAGAGATCGGACAAGCGGCAGATTGAGACCATTTTGCTCGTTAATTTGGGGATTAGCAATCCCTTCTTTCAGACGCTCAATCATGATTTGACCCGCCCCAAGTTGCCTGATGGTTGAGACAGTAAAGTCAACTGGGTTCTTAATGACTTTGCGGAATGCCTTATCGGAATAGAATTCTGGCGACTCCATGACGGAGCGGACAAGCGCTTTGATATCAAGATTAGACGCGTAAAACTTAGTTGCTAGTCGTTCAATCAGAGCATCTTCAGGGTCTTCATAAGCGAACCAACTCCATAGCTTCTTGGTGATGAATTTGGCAGTTTGCTTTTGTTTGCAGAGCAAAAGGAGCATCTCCTCACCGTTGAGGTTGCCGGTCTCGCCGAGGACGGTTTTGATCCCTTGATCATGGCGATTGAGGAAGAATTTGAACGTGTCTATGCGCTTTGGCGACGTATCGTTTGCCCTTAATCCGCGCCCGTAGGTCCAACCGGTATAGCAACGTGCGGACTCTTGAACATCTTTTTCGGTGTAGTTGCCGATGCCAAGCGTAAAGAGCTCCATGACCTCGCGGGCAAAGTTCTCGTTGGGGTGTTCGGCGACATTTTCTTGACCATCCAAATAATAGATCATGCCGGGATCTTTGCTAATGGCTTCGAGGAGTACATTGAATCGCCCCATCGCGTACTTGCGGAGGGTGTTGATATGGTTGTAAATAACGAAGCCGTTTTCGACTTTGGCACTGCTACAGGCGAAGTGGTTGTGCCAAAACAGGGTCATCTTCTCCTCCAGCGGGCGCTTTGTGCCGATTAGGCGCATGGAAAACAGGTTTTGGATCACTCTGAGGTTGACCACGTTTTTGCCGTTTGAGAACGACATTGGATCCACCTCGCAGACATCTTCAACCTTTTCGTAATCAAGCAGGGCGGTGATGGCACCAGCAAGGCCATTCTTGCTGTAGTAAGTCAGCTCGGCTTCGCTTGCGCCGAAACCAAATCGACGTAGCAAATGGGCGATCTTTTCTTGCTCAGTTAAAACCATTTGATAGATCAACGATGGAAGTCATCGGATGTTCAGGAATGGGGACTTTTGGAT
>JBAXBU010000184.1:0-2710 GCA_037141835.1 Armatimonadota bacterium
TCAATACAAAGGTCAATTCGGCTACATTGCCGATGCCCATACAGGAGCATATTACTGCACGCATCGATTCTACGATCCAAACTCGGGTCGATGGTTGAGCCGAGACCCGGTTGGCCTTGAGGGTGGAACGAATACGTACTCGTACTGTGATGGTAACCCTGTAATGTTAGTCGATCCAAGTGGATGCGATAGCATTTCGAATGAATTCGGTCGTTGGATGGAATTTACCTGGAGACACCTCACTTTGGGTGGATCTAAGTCTAGTTACGACAATTCTGGACAATTTATCAGCAAGAGATATTCACAACGCCAGCCTTTTCTCCTCAAGTCTCTTGATATGACACTTTTGATGTGTGGAATCCCAGAAGTGGGGATTGGTGAACTTGCCGCGGCTAAAGCCGGTGAAACAGTTGTGGTAAGTCGAATGGCGAATGTAAGAAGTCTCGGACAAATTGGTGAGAGTCGTGTCGCCTCGCTGATTAAGATTGGACCCAAGACCCGATATCTCAACGACCTTGAAATGCTTAGAATTGCCGATGGCACAACAAAAATGTTCTACACCGAAATCAAAAACGTGGGCTCTCTGGCAAAGACAAAGCAGATAACTGATGGTATTCGATATGCAGAAGACAACAAAATGATTTACAATCTATTTGTACGAAAGAATACAACGCTCTCAAAACCACTTCAATCCCTCGTAACCCAAGGTCTGATTAAACTATATAGGGTATTTAAATAACATGGCCAAAACCGAAGAGATGGAGTATTTGAAGAAGTTGGCTTCGGAGATCGATATGATCCGGCCGGATTTGCAACGCCTTGGTTTCAAGAGAGACAACATATTAATTCTGCGCGAATATGCGGACTATTCAGCCGCGATCGACGTAATTTTTTTGCACCTCCAGAAGCCATATTTGGACAGAATTCATGAGACCCTAGGTCGACTTCTCGAACTTCCCGCGGCTTTTCCTTTGTGGAGAGATCTCGTTTCAATGTACCAAATTGCGGATAAGGACGCTTCGCCAGGACTGATGACAGGTCTCGCCGTTGCATTAAGTGGGCATCTGAAGAAATCTAACTCACCAGAACTTCGTCAGGAAGTCATTAAGCTGTTGCGCGATAAATCTCGAGGCAAAACTCGGGTATTTTTTCTAAGCTGTTTTCGGCGCAAACGTGACGAAGATTCCATCAATCTGATTGATGAATTGTCAACTGACCCGGACTTGAAAAATGAAATCACCAGTTGGAAACGGAAGCCTAAGACGGAAAGATAGTAGAGAACCACGGAGGCAGCAAGTCCTGAGATTTAGACTCCAAATGAGGAAATCATTTGGAGTCTAAATACTTTTACGTTCACGGCGAATCCTTTAGCCTTGTTTCCGAGCCGGTCTATGATAGTATCAATGGCAAGCGTGTTGCGGAAATGGGCTGGGATTCGTCTAACTATGGCCACGAAGAGTGTCCGAATGCGCCAACTATGCATGGAAGCAGGACAAATTACTTTCCGGATATATTGACGGCCAAAATAGGAGGCGGTTTGATCACCGATGTCCTGCTTGATCTTGATCAATTTGCTGTATCTCATGAAATTGCCGGAAAATTAGACTTACACAAGTATCGTGGTCTAGTCGCCCGTCCGGTTCTTTTCTCCGGTAAACGGACGCCAGAGAACTACACGTGCCTCTCGACTACCTCCTACGCCGAAATCGACGCAAAAGCGTCTTACGCGAAACTTCGATGGAGGTGTCGCTACTGTGGTTTTGCCGACTACAGTCGACGAGACGGTGTCCCACTTATCATCGATAACAATTCGGAAAATGCCGACTTAGACATCTTTCATCTCAACGGCGGCTGGGCATTTCCAGTTATATCGCGTTGCTTCGCTTACGACTTGATTGAGCTGAAGCCAAGCGGTTTGATGATTACACCGGTCGAGAAATTATGGTGGAAGTAAGTACAACAAAGTTCTTCTTTAACAATCCTAACAATACGGCGACGCAAAACTTGGGCTCGCTGGCTGGTTCCGCATAAAACCGAGTGAAAAAGAGCCAGGACTAGTTTGCCGAATTGAGGATCTAACGAAGGTGGAAGCGGCCAAAATCGACAATTCATGATGCTCCGAGAATTCGCGGGAGAGCCGTGAAGATAAAACGACTACTGCTCATCCTCTCGCCTTTCCTTTCCTACCCCCGCTGGGTTATGCTGGCACCATGAAGAAACAATTGTGTTGGCTACTCCTCCTGACCCCGATTCTCGTCAGTGCCCAAGGAACCAAAGCCGACTACGACCGAGCCAACGGATTTCGAGAGAAATTCCGCGGACTCGTTCTCAACGAGCGAATCGCCCCCAACTGGATCGGAAACTCGGAGAAGTTTTGGTACATGAAGCAAGGCGTCGGAGGCACCAAGGAGTTCATCCTTGTCGATCCTTTAAGTAGCAAGAAAGCGCCGGCTTTCGATCATAAAAAGGTCGCGGAGGCAGTCACCAAAGTAACGAGTAATGCCGCCGAGCCAGACAAGCTTCCGTTTAATCAGATCGATTTCACTCCGGATCTCAAAAGCGTATTGGTGCGCTTGAACAACAAGTCGTATGCCATCGACCTCAAAACCTACGAAGCCAAGGAGTCGAGTGCGGAGATTGCAGTTGGCGGACTGAAAGCCTTCGCACCCGAAGAGCCTCCTCGCGCCGCGAATGGGGACGCGACATCCAT
>JBAXBU010000185.1:0-2675 GCA_037141835.1 Armatimonadota bacterium
GGTCAAGGATCGAATTGGGTCAGCAACAAAGGTCTATTACACGGCACCATTTCCCTTGAACATCTTGGAAATTGAAGAAAATGAAACGATATGGTTCAAAAAATCCTTTGGGCTGAAATCCCAACGGCGGGATGAACTCCTTAAAGCCTCAGGTGGAAAGATTCAGACTATTCCCTATCCGCTGATATATAGAACGGTTGACCGGGTTGTCGCGACTGGAACCATCGTGGCGGCAACATTTGGTAATACGGCAGAAAAGGAGCCCATTCGGTCATTTATAAAAAATTCGAATGGTTGGAAGGAATTGCCGATACCACCTGGTTACATCTTTTCTTATGTTCAAAAAGTGTTTAACAGTGGTTTGATACTTGGGTTTGTCACCGACCAAAACCGAGCCGAAATGAAGCAAGTTGTTTGGAAAGACGATTCGGTTGCGATCCTCAATGACATGCCATCCTGGCCCAAACTTGGTCAGTTTTCATTTGTAACGCGGGCAACAAGGAACGGAAATATCTATGTTCGCAGCGTTCTCAATACCGATGTGGGCACGAGTGAAAATTACTTGCTTAACGTGGGACTTTAGTTCTCTAGGATAGTTCTTCCGATCAGAAGAAGGTCCAGCTGCCAAAATTGAGATCGATCAATTTCATACACGCAATTTCTCAAATTGCATCTTATAATCACCGGGGGATATGGATAAGAAAGGATTGATATGGTTGGCGGGAGTTTGTTTCCTGTTGGCTGGAGGACTTACGTTTAAGTTCCTCAGGGGCGAAGAAGTTGACACTGAGATGGATAGCCCGAAGCCTTTGGTAGTGAAGAACTATCTTAAGGCACCGAAGCCAAGTGGGACGTTAGCTGTCAAGATCAACCGACAAGACTCAACCTTGGGGCTACTCGCCGATATGAATGATCGTGGGGACTACCTTTTTTTGACCTCACGTTCAGGCGTCAAGCTTCGGGAATACAACCATACTTTCGATGGAATCAGTGTTGAGAAACGAAGTCTTGAGGATACGTCAACCTTACGTCTCAGTACAGGCGGTCATCTTGCGACAACTAGTCAGTTGGCTGAGTTCGATTCAACGTGTCCAGTTGGATTTCCTTTTGAGACTGACCAATTCAAGTTCAACATAGACTCGGATAAATCCTATTTTGTTGTGAGAACGAAACATGATCCAAAAACAAAAATGGATCACTATGGATTGGATCGCGACACCCAATCATCAGTTTCTCCCAATATTGTCGATTCACAGGGTGTTAAGAATGTGCCAAATTCCGATATTCCAAATGGGCAGGCAAGTTCTCAATCAAGGTTCTCAGGGGCTGGATCGTTTGGTTCAGCAACAACTTCCACTACATCTAAGGAGATATTCAGGTCTGCTTTCCCCATCGCGCTACTCTGCAATAGCGATCTTGGCACAATATGGGTTCGAGAGCGTAATGGAAACAATTCAAATGGAAATGACAAACTCATCCGAATTGACCCAAATAGCTCAGAAGAAATAAAATTCCCCGCCGGTTATAGAGACGTCATGAGGGTAGCCAATACCGGAGAGAACCTCGTCGCCACATTTGGCAAAATCGACGGAGATCGGCCCTTACGAGCCCATTTGCGCGTTGGTAATGGATGGCGTGAGCTTCCAATTCCTGAAGGCTATGACTTCTCATTCGTGCAAAAAGTCATGACGAATGGGGCAATGATTGGCAATGTCACGACCACGGATGGCAAGAACATTCGCCAAGTTGCATGGTTAGGCGATGCTTGCGTCATCTTGAATGACCTTCCTAATTGGCCGAAGCAGGGCCTGATGTCGGTCATTATTCTCGCCAATCGCCAAGGCGACATCTACGTTCGGAACGTGCTCAATACGGAAACGAACGCCAGCGAATACTACTTGCTCAACGTGTCAATCAAGCCTTAGTCAATGCCAAAAACTCAACCGAAACACCATACTAAAACAAAGCGGCGATGAGAACCAGACACTTAAACCCAAAGGGCTTTATATTTGGACTAATCATGATTGGAGTTGTCTTATGTGGAACCGGATGTGGAAACCACGACTCCTCCAATGATCTCGAAGGAGAAGGATCACAGAATTCCTCCTATAATCCTCTAAGAACCTATAAGCCGGGAAATCCTCCTACCGGAACGTTTTCTGCTACGATTGAACGCCTGCCTCTCATCAAAGCAAGATTGTTGGCAATTTCCGACAATGACGTGCTTTTCTTTAACCGGGATACTCAAAACCAAGAATATGTCTTAGTGACTGGCAAAAAAGAACAGTCTTTGAAGAGAGTGCCTGGGGACCCTGACCTGCGTTTGCGTCCCAATGTACCGCTAAGGAGGTCAGCCTATTATCCTGACCCTCATTTGCTGCCCAATGGAACGGTGAAAATGACCTATGGAAATCCAATTTTAGGCTCGAATTCCACGGACTCGTTCTTTAATGACGGGTCATTTTTAGTCGGAGATGTCAAGAATCTTCCCGGACACAAACGGGCGACCTACTTCCTCAAACGAGATTGGCATAGTGACGCACACTTTCCAGCGAGTTACACAATTTCACCTGAACCGGTAACTCTCCTCAAGTCCAAGGAAATCTACCGCGCCGACAACCCTGTCCGTTTACTCGAGAAAACTGAAAAGGACGTAATTTGGATTCAGGATCACA
>JBAXBU010000186.1:0-2628 GCA_037141835.1 Armatimonadota bacterium
CAGTTTCGGTCTTTCCAGGGGTCATTGCCTCAATCTTCGCCAAAGTCTCGATTAAGGCAACGACACCCTGGCTACTATATGTGATCCCTCCGGGATCGGTCCGGTCGAATCAGGAAGCTAGAGAGTGCAAAGCCAAAATATTTTTCAATAAAATCAGCTGTTTGAACAGAAGCGGTAGCGAAGAGGCGTCCCCGGTGCTATCCGAAGTACGCGGACTTCAATATCTTTTTTTCGGTCAAGTTGAGGGCAACCGCGAAATGGTCCGAGCCCTGCCAGCCAATCCCGCGGGCAATTCCATTTGGGCTGATTTCGGAAAATGACAGCTCATCCGAGGCAATCTGCCCAGTATCCCAGGATGATTCGGTGGTGACCCAAAGTGCGTCGGTATTACTATAGAACAAGATTCCTTGCTCTGAGACCAAATAGTTTTGAATCCAGTCCATTGACTCGGATGAACCTTTATCGGAGACGACACGGACCTCACCGTCGGACAGAGCCACCAACCTAGTTGACGATAGTCGAAAAATCAGTGAGTATTCGTCAAATTGTCCTTCGGTCTCAATATGAAAAAGTTGGTCGTCTTCATACCAGTAGAGATCACCATGGTTCTTGTCGGCACCTGGCATTCTCCAGGTCTTGGTAATGGTTTCAGAGTAGATATCGACTCCGGCATTGTATGCGGTTCGGGCTTCGAATTTGGAGATCATTCTTTCGCTGGCTTGGTGAACTTCAGTCCGGTTTTGTGCTCAAGCATTTCAACAATTTCGACCCGTTTCGCAACATCATCGCGAAAAATGAATTGCCTACCGCTTTCGAAATGAACGGCAAATCCTTCCGGTTTCTTTGAATTCATTGGGTGAATCTCTCGAAGATCGACGACATTGGCTAAGTCCTCCGTATATTTGACAAGGCCTTTATTGCCAACAAGTCGAACTATGTTTCCTTCGATTTCGAGACCATTTCCTGTCTTTTCGCTTTGAACAAATCTCAAAATTGAAATTGCAGGAAAGACCCAAACGAACATTGTTGTCACCAAGGCTGGAAATGCCATACCCTTGGTCACACTACTTGCGAATATGCAAACCCCGAGGTGAGCGAGAAAAAAAATTGGGACCAACCACAATACTCGCTGCCTAAACGGGCTAATCAACGAGAATTTTTGAATTTGACTCGTTTGCGCCGTGACCATAGTCCAATCTTATCACATTCACTTCTCCGTCTCTCCTTAACATTCCCTTCACACAACCATCCCCATAATTCTTAACATTGTTATGCTTGGATTAATCTCGCTCTTACCCATTTTCGTTGCCCCTATCCAGAGCGATCCGGTTGTTTTCTCATTCGCGTTTTTCGGGTGCAATCGAATCGATAAAGGGGATTGGGATAAGGCATCGAACCCAAGTACGGCGAATTTGCCTCAGCTCCGACAGAACTTTTTGGACATTTCTAACATCAAACCGATGCCAAAAATTCTTTTCGCGACGGGCGATTTGGTGATTGGCTACGGAGACGACAAGGGCGAAGAGGTTCGTGAGCAGTTGGACGCCTGGATTGCCGAGTACCGAACTTCCCCGCTTCGGGGCAAGATTGCCTTAGTGCCAATGTCGGGGAATCATGAATTGAACATTAAGCGGAAGGATGTTCGGATGGAAAGCCCTTACACCACCGCCATTTGGAACGACTGGATTCGCACCAATCACCTGATGCCGGTTCGACCCAATGGTCCGACCATGGGTGGACTGGATAACCTAGTTGATGATCAATCCAAGCTCAATTTCTCGTTTGATTCCGATGGAGTTCACTTTATCTGCTTGAATACGGATACCCGGGCGAAGGACGGAAGGATTGGCTATGTTCCGGCAGATTGGATTGCAAAAGACATCCGCAAAACTTCCAAGCCAACATTCATCCTTGGACACCGAAACATTGTTGAAGGCGTTACCGCAAAGGGCGATGCACCGATTGAGCCAGAGTCCGGTTCGAAAGTCATTTCGGCGATGCAAGCCAGCCCGAACGTGATTAGCTATCTTTGTGCGCATGTTCACGCTTGGGATGTTTCAAAGATCAACGGGGCTATGCCGTGGCAGGTCATCGCCGGGAACGGTGGCAGTAAGCTTGAGAAGGATTGGAAGCCGGAAGGCGGGAAGACTTATGGATTTGGGGTGATTGAGATTCACAAGAGCGGTACGATCAACTTGGTGCCTTACTTTAGGCCGGCCGATGATGGGTCTGCGCCAGTGGCAGCGGTTGCTCAGGCTCCGATCTTGCTCGGCAAAGTGAAACCGCGAAAGAACTAGAAACCGTTCTTTGGACCCCTTAATAGTCGAAGCCCGTTCAAGATAACGATGACGGTTGAGCCTTCGTGTCCGACGACCGCGATTGGCAAAGGCAGAATTCCGATTAAAGACGTTATTGCTAGGGTCGCAATAACTCCGCCGCCAAGTGCCAGATTGGCTTTGATGATTCGATTGGTTTTCTTGCCTAATGCGATGATTTCAGGAATGGATTCGAGCCGATCTTTCATAAGAACGATGTCGGCCGCATTGAGGGCAATATCGCTTCCGAGTCCGCCCATCGCGACGCCTACGTACGCGAGAGTGAGGGCAGGAGCGTCATTGATGCCATCGC
>JBAXBU010000187.1:0-2595 GCA_037141835.1 Armatimonadota bacterium
GTCGTGGAAGTCCAAAATGGGACAAGCAATGAAAACCAGCTTGTGTTTTCTGGTCTCAGCCCAAGGATTCCTTCCGAATTGATCGAATCGACTGACGATTTTGAGACGCTTAATCAAACTTTTGGCCCCGAAGGCGGCATGACGGAGTATTCGCTCAGCTTAACTCCTGTTGGCAACGCTCCGGTTGATCAAGCACTATTCATTCGTCATCAGACCCCGTCTGATGGAGACCCAAGTCAAGGTGGGCTAGAGTCGATCATCGATCCAGACATTGAATCCATCAGTTACGAATTTTATAATGGAACTGGCTGGGATGTGTCTTGGGATACAACCAGCATGAATCCACCTAGGCTCCCCGCAGCAATTAGAATTACATATCGACGTAGAAATGACGAAGTTGATCATTACTTCGTAGTTCGCTTGATTCATAGTGACGTCACCGTTGACAATCCCGTGACCCAGGAGACACCGTAATGAGAAGACGTAGTGGAATGGTCATGGTTGTCGTTCTCGCCGCATTGGCAGGAGTACTGGCTGGTGTGGCAATTTATTCGATGAACCAAAATGACGCAGTTAAAACGTCGATTAATCGGAGCGAGCAACGGCGGGCAAGAACAGCGGCTGAAGCAGGAATCCAATACGCGCTCACAACACTGCAAACGGTCGCAGATGCTCCCCAAGACCCGGTGACATCCGACGATGACTGGGGAATTCTCGGATCAGTTGGAGCAGAATCCTTTATAATTGGTAACGAATCGTTTCGACTCCAGATCATCGATAACACATCGCGACTCGATCTCAATACGATTACTGAAGCCCAATTGAGCAACCTGCCTCTGACGCAGGAGCAGATTGATTGCTTCTTGGATTGGCGAGAACCAGGGCAAAATCCAAGAACTGAAGGAGCCAAAGACGAATATTACAACCAGCTTAATAAGCCTTACAATACTCGTGAAGGTCGTCTTCAGACGGTCAGCGAAGTCTTACAAATTAAAGCGTGGACACCTGATGTCCTTTATAACGTGCAGACGAACACGGTCAATTCTGGTCGAACAAATAATAATGAACCGACCAGCCCAATATTCGATCTCGTCAGCCTTGATTGCTATAGTGGGGCATATAACCCGGAAGGAAACGGCAAGACCAATGTCAATCAGGCCAACCTAACCGCTCAACAATTATCGCAAAACGCTCAAATTCCGATTCAAAACGCTACGACGATCATTAACTCGCGAAATACCCAACCGAACAGGCAATTTGTCAGGCTCAGCCAAGTTCTCACTTTGCCGGGAATAAGTGGAAATCAAACCGTCTTAAGAAGCGTTTTGGACCGCATGACCATTTCGCCGGCCGTTCGAGTTGAAGGTTTTGTCAATATCAATACGGCAACCGCTGAAGTTCTCAGTATTTTGCCAGGGATAACCGAAGATATCGCGAATCAAATTGTTGATAGCCGACCAACCGATGGATATAAGCTTTTAAGTGAGATTCTCACAGTATCGAGCGACAGTACTTTCTTAAGCGCTGCCGTAGACTCACTGACCGTTAACAGTCAAAGCTTCCGAATCCGAGTTGTTGGAAAAGCTGGCCAATCGACGGTTGCTTTGGAAGCAATTGTAACCTTAACCAACTCGATCCCAACTGTCGTTCGGATCGAACAATCAAATTTTTCGAATATGCCGGAGAGATGGACTTGGGCAGAAGAATCAAACGTAACCACGTTATTGGAGAATGAATGAGCCAGAAACCGCAAGCTGCACAAATACTAATCGAATGGGATCGCGAATGGGTGCGCGTGCATTTTGTCGACTCATCTAACACAAAGGAAGGAGCGAATCTAGAAGGTATTGAGGGAGTGAATGGTAAGACCGCCATCTTGCTTCTCTCTCGACGCCTGATCCTCCAACGATCGATTGCCCTGCCAGATGCGCAAAAGTCAGATGTTCTTGTCGCCTTGAAGATGAAGCTGGTTGATGTCTTCCCTATTCCAGCATCTGAACTTGCCTTTGACTACATTCCTACAATGGAGAAGAATGATAACGGCAGAGTTTGTAATGTCTTCGCCGCAAAAATTTCAGACATCAATGAAATCATTGCCATTTGCTCCAAGATTGGAATTGTCATTCAGCAAATCATTCCGGCCCAAGCGCTAACGCTCAAATCAGCCGAGCAAAACTCGCTCTCTTCGGGAATCTTTGCCGAACGATTTGGAGACTTTGTAAATCTTGACGTCTATCGTTACGGAGACCTCGTTTCTTCAAAGGTTGTCGACCTCAACTCGCTTGATAATGAAATCGCCCGATTGAAAGCGATGACTGGGGATGGTTCAAAGACCTTTGCCTACAATGTCAACCTTGACGGCAATGAGCAAAAGCTTGCTTCTCCGTTCATTAGTACATTTGCGAAGTCTGGACTAACCCTTGACCTCGAACCGGAAGAATATCGAACAACTCGTGACGAGAAAATTCGTAAGGATCGGCATCGAAAATGCTACTTGCTCTGTCTTGTTGGTATCGCAATCGCTGCTCTGGTTGGAGACGACTTTATGCGCAGGACCGCTGATTTGACTAAGGAAGAAGCCAAGTACATTAGGAA
>JBAXBU010000188.1:0-2593 GCA_037141835.1 Armatimonadota bacterium
GTAGACCCATTTGCATTTTCAAACAACAAAAACGTCGTCAACATAAAAGTCATTCAAAACCTCTTTGCCATGCGGCTCATCGGCACAAAGCGCCCACTTGAAGAGAAGATGACCCTGTTCTGGCACAATCATTTCGCCACCAGTAGCGCAAAAGTCGACAGCGCACTGGTCATGAACAACCATATCTTCACGCTTCGAAAATATGCTCTCGGCCGATTCAATGTCCTACTTGAAGCGGTTAGCAAAGATCCAGGCATGATCTACTTTCTTGATGGCCAGGAAAACGTTGCTGAACATCCTAACGAAAACTTTGCTCGTGAAGTCATGGAACTCTTTACGCTCGGTATTGGCAACTACACCGAAAAGGACGTTCAAGAAGCTGCGCGATGCTTCACCGGCTGGACCTATGGTCGCGGACTTCGTGCCACCGATACCGCTCCACGACGGATCGATACCTTCAAATTCTTCCTCAATCGTCACGATCAAGGAATCAAAACTGTCCTCGGAGAGACCGGCAACCTGAACGGCGAAGAAATGTTGCTCCTTCTTTGCAAACAGAAGCAAACCGCCAAATTCATCACCAAGAAGCTCTGGAGTTGGTTCGCGTACGAGAATCCTGAAGATGCCCTGATTGAGCGACTGGCTGCCAAGTTTTACGCATCCAACCTCGACATCAAAGGGCTTGTCCGCTCTGTCATGGAGGCACCAGAATTCTATTCCGAGAAGGCATTCCGCAAAGTCATCAAAAATCCGATTGATTTCACAGTCTCGACGATCCGGCAACTTGGAGCAGGGCAGATCATGATTCAACGCCTCAAAGACGGTCTTGCTAATCCGCAAGTTAACGAGCAAAGTGGCCTAAATCTGCCACTTGTTCGATCTCTGGCACCTGCTCAAGCCGCATTCTCGTCTTCTAATTCAATGGGGCTTGAGCTCTTAGCTCCACCAGATGTGTCGGGGTGGCGGACTGGTGCCTACTGGATCACTTCGGCAACCATGGTCGAACGAATGAAGTGGGCCGAAAAGCTCTTCGCTGGTGGTCCCGCAATCGGTAATTCCCAGAATCCAACCAACCCACTCGGCGGAAACCGTGGCCCGCAAGTTGGCTTCCAGGCTTATCCGCTCTTTGCCGAAGACCCCACGCCGTCTGGCGTCGTGAAGTCCTTGATGTCAGTCTTCGATATCTCCCTTCCAGCCACGAAGGTGGCCGGGTTAGTTTCTATTGCGGAGAGTGAAGGCGGTCAAACAATTGCGCCGCGCAACGCGAATGCCGTTGCGCGGGCTGTGTGCAAACTCATGTTTTCTACGCCAGAGTTTCAGATGATGTAGATTAGTTCAAAACAAGACCATCCACAATCGTGTGGAGAGCCTGGCGGAGAGCCATTACTTTTGTCTTATCTTTGCCCTGTAGATTGAAGTTGAGTCGGTATTTGCTCCAATCCAGCTTGTAGTCTTCGCCTTTAGGGTTGCTGTTTCTGAATCCAATCCAATTCGTCATTCGAATAGTCGTAAAGTCTTTGAGATGGCTAAACTTCGGATTGCGAAGCAATGAAGGCATCGCCGTTGACGACTTGAGGAGAGTAACGGTGATGATTCCGTCATCGGACTTGATCGCTCCAGAACCGAATTTACCTTCATCTGCAAGCCCGCTGGTAGCGTGGTATTGACATAGCTTGTCACCGCAGGGTTCTTTTGGTCGGCATTGTAAACCGGAACCTTGAATGTGCTGCCCGGCTGAGCAAGGACTAAAGTGAGAGCAAGAGATGTAATCATGGTTATGTGTTCTGACGTTAAGTTTAAACCATCCGTTACCGAATCTGCTGAAGTCCCGGGCCGTGCTATTGGGGTCCTTTCACTCCATATTCGGCAAGACCCGGATCATAAGTACCTCTATTGAAAATGCACCGGTGTTCTTTCAATTCCGGAAACACATCGAGCCCAAAAAAGTCAGAGACCTCATTTTGCGTATCTTTCCGCATCCCCGTGCTCACGCTCAAGGCTCCGTCGGTACTCATTGCGCTACAGTTAAAACACATGGATAGCACCATTTTCTGACTGCCTTTCGAAGCAACAATGAAATGGTGCGGACAAAAGCAGGCATCCACTGACTCTTGGTCTTCAGGCATTTTTTTGAGAATTGCAACCAATTTTGCCCGGCTAGCTTGGGGCACTTCCTTTACCATATGATGCCCATTTGGGTCATATTGGTTCAGGACCTTGATTGGATCCAGTGGTGGCTTTTTGTACTCAAATCCATCATAGGTCGTTGCGATAGTATCGACCTTCTCAGCGTTCTGAATGAATTCGAATACTGGATCCCAGTTCGCGTGGTCGTAAACATTTGGCTTGCGCTTCGAAGCAACAATAACTCCGATCAGCGTCATAGACAATACTATGAGAGCGATTCCGAACAAGATTTGAGGGTTCTTCATTGTGGGTTGGAGTCATCCGTTCCGAGGCCTTTAATTTGCCTGATTCTTTCGTCTCCATAGAATGTACCAATATCCACCACCCATCATGCCAGTACCAAGCAATGCGAGCATTGCAAATCGAATGACCGAATCAAGCTCAGCGAGGTCGACTAAAAACACTT
>JBAXBU010000189.1:0-2535 GCA_037141835.1 Armatimonadota bacterium
ACTCCACCTTGTCCCTCAACCAGAACAACCATTGGGTGCCCCATTCCCTCTCTAAGAAATTCTCGCCAACCTGATACGATTGGCAATCCCTCCTTCCCAAATTTGACCCCCTCGAATCGATCATCCTCGAACTTTAAGTTGCAGTCGTCAAAGCTTAAAGGAAGATGGGAGTGGACCTCCCATGAATTCTGTGCTCCGCCATATTCACAATGAAATACATAAGACCCCGGATCGAGAGAATCAAGGAATACATTCGCAATTTGGATCGGCCGTCCACAAGTGGAAGTAGGCTCTGCGATTCCTTCTTGAATAGGTCTACCATTAAGAGTTCTCAGAGTCCAAATTGCACTGCTGTTGGCTTCCGCACCAGCGTATCCAATTCGGATAAGAATAGGTTTATCTGCAAAGAAGTTGTATAAATCTGAATATCCAATTCGATTTCCTCCGCGAGTCCATCGGGGATTTCTGGATGGAATCAAGAACAAAACTTTCTCGGCATTCCATGTTTCAAATTGATCAGCCGTGTATCTCTCTCTTGCCCAGTCAGTCTGAATTCCCGAGCTTGAAATCGGCGTGTCTCTGAGACCAGTAAGCACGTAACCATCAAAGTCAGACTTAGATCGAAATTGCTCAACGAGGTGCTTTCGAACAAACAGTGCTTTGTCGATGCTCGTTGCCATTAGTTCTTTATGCCGAGAAACCTTCGCTTCATTGGCAAATCGATTTTCGCTGATGAAATTCGGCAGATCATATTGCCAGCGAACTCCTTTATCATTGAGCTCCGAAAGGGCAGATGCCCAGAACGGCATCGTTTCACCAATCTGTTCGATGTCGCGGTGAACATCGCAATCGATCGTCTCACCAAGAAATGCCTTGCCGTCGATTCGCGGCCCGGTTTGAAGGGAATCGATGAGAGGAGGGAAAAATTGAGCATCGGCGTAAGGATGGTAGTCATAAAACGTTCCAAATTCCCTCGGATCACCACCGTACATCTCCGCACCCCCCGAATTATCCTTGATGAGCGGGCACTTGGTAAGGGCCTGAATTTTTTTGACCCACTTTTCGCGATACTCAGCCGGAGCATTTCCTAGCTCACATCCAAGCGTCCAAGCAACTACATTGCCATGGTGGGCATATTGTCGGATCATCGCGTCAAGTTCGGCGTCGACTCCAGGTGATTCATATAAACCTGCTTCAGGGAGCCACAATGGCAATTCTAGCCAAGCAAACATTCCACGGGTTTCCATTTCTTGCAAGTAACTGTGGGGAGGCAGCCATAAACAAAATTTAACCGTATTGAATCCGAGTGATTGGATGTAGTCCAGCTCCTTGTTGGTCGTGGTCTCGTCGGGATGGCAATGTCCAAACTCGGGATACCATCCCCAGTGAAGGATTCCTCGCATGTAAGAATCAAACGGAGCATGCTCTTGAGGCTGAATGTTCAATGAATCTGCTTCGTCCACGATCTCTACGGGGCGAAAGATTCCACCAAAGGTTTGGTAAACGTAGGGCAAAAATCCCCCCAAGGTCTTCTTGACGGGATATGTTTTGCCGCCATTCTTGATCACTTGAACTTCGATGTCTATGCGCTTGCCGCGATACGGTGTGAGGGGAATTTCAAATGCATCCCACAAGCCTTCGTGACGAAGAACTTGGACGCCGTTGATGAACACCTTACAGGCGTAGCTAACCCCGTTAAACCGCAACTTTGTTGGGCGAACAGGAACATCAATCAGGGTCTTATATGTGGCAGGACCTTCCCACCTAACATCGACTTCTTGGCGCCAGGCGTGGGGAATCCGAACTTCCTTGATCGTCCCGTTGCCGTAGTCCACGGTCCATCGTGTGACTTGCAAACTCATTTCGTATTAGAATACTTTACGGTAGCGTAACTTCGCTGGAATCACCGAGAACCAATCTCAAACAAGCCGGCTTTTGTAACCCCTGCTTAACATTTGCACCACGGCCGATGAGACAACCATCCATTCGTTTGACGCCGACAATCTGACAGTCTTGCAAAACAATGCTGTGCTCAATCTCGGAATCCTGGATTTTCGTATTCTTATCGATCGCCGAAAAGGGGCCAATGTAGCTGTTGGAGATCACGCATCCTTCGCCAATGATGGCTGGTCCACGAATAGAAGAGTTCTGAACGATTGCCCCCTTTCCGATGATCACGCGACCATCAATCTGAGAGTCAATAACTTCTCCGTGCTGGGCTGGCTCGATATCCTCAAGGATCAGTCGATTTGCTTCGAGCATTGCCTCGACGGTACCAGTGTCTTTCCACCAACCAGTCACGATATGAGACCTAACCGTCATCTTTCGATCAATGAGTCCTTGGATCGCTTCTGTGATTTCATATTCACCTCGAGGACTTGGCTTCAGCTGAGCTATGACATCGTGGATGACTTTGTCGAACAAGTAGACGCCGACAAGCGCAAGGTTTGACCGTGGTTCTTTGGGCTTTTCTTCCAATCGAACGACTTTGTCGTTTTCCATTTCCGCTACGCCAAACTGGTTTGGATTCGGGAC
>JBAXBU010000190.1:0-2419 GCA_037141835.1 Armatimonadota bacterium
AAAAGTTGGTGGAGAGTCTGGATCGCCGCTTGGCTGCGGTGGAAAAGTCGAAGTAAATGATCTCCTACTCGCAAAACCAAGAAGATGTGGTTTTGTTTCGACTAGTACAGCTCGTTTCAGAAGGTTTCTATGTGGATGTCGGGGCGGCGCACCCAGTACTGGACAATGTTACGTATGCCCTGTACAAGGCAGGTTGGCGTGGAATCAATGTGGAGCCGATGAAGCGAGAGGCCGATCTTTTAAGGGAAGTCCGTCCTCGCGATACAACGTGCGAGGTTGCGGCAGGAGAATCTAGTGGGCGAGTGACCTTGTATGAGGCACCAATTGAAAATCGCGGCGCAACTACAGGAGACAAAGAACTAGTTGATCTTTATAGAAGCACTGGTCAATCATTTGCGTCTTTCGAAGTTGAAGTTATGCGTCTCGACAAGATCTTGGAAGATAATCAAATTCAAACTGTTCACGTTTTGAAAATTGATGTTGAAGGTTTCGAGAAATCAGTAATTCAGGGTGCCTCAATCGAAAAGTATCGGCCATGGGTTTTAGTGATAGAGGCGACACGACCAAACTCAACTGTTGATGTTTCTGCAGAATGGGAGCAGCTTGTGTTGCGTGCCGGTTATGTGCAGGCGCTCTTTGACGGCCTTAACAAGTTTTATGTTCGAGACGATATGCCAGATTTAGTGGCAATAATGTCCGTACCCGCAAATGTTTTTGACGGCTGGAAGTCATTTGAAATTGATGATTTGACACGGGTGATTGATGATCTGTCACAACAAGCGGTGGAACTTCACGAAAAGATTTCTCAAATGTCCGAGACTTTTTCTCACGAGTTAGCTGCCCGAGAAAGTTCATTTCGTTCAGCCGAAGAGTACGCGTTATCGCTTGAAAAGAGGCTTGCAGAGATAACCAATGAGGATTCTCCTAGCTAGTTCTTGTTTTGGATACTCCACGTTGATTCAATCGTTGTAGTGCCCTCGTCAAAAACATTGAATTGAGCGACATCAAATCGAATTCGTTTGTCCCAATGGTCATAAGCATGGATTTCACTTATGTCGGCGAGGTCAAGCGTGAGATCGTAGGAACCCTCCAGAAGTGGCAAATTAGGAATATGGAGGTCGATATAGCCCTCACCGAACAAACGTGGGAAAAGTACTCCACGACGCTTACTGTTTGCGCCCCACACGTTGGTGCCAAGTGGCAGTGTGATGCGAATTCCGGCAATCACATCATCAAGTGGCGTATGCGCGTTGTAGTGCATACGCACGGTCATTGATTTACCGGTGGTGAAAACACGGGGTTCCTGACCAGTCTCGTCGAGAAGTTCTACTTTTGAAATTTCGATTTCATGAGAGCCCCAACGCTTACCGATTTCGCCTTCTTCGGTTTCTTCGGCGCCATAGCTCATGCCGGAATACTCATTGACAACTTCGTGTGCAGGCCCGAGCATTTTGACCACGCCCTTGTCTAACCAGGCGACTGTGTTACACAGTTTGATTACTTGATCAAGACCGTGACTGACGAACACGACGGTCTTTCCTTGTTTCCGAAACTCTTCGATTTTTTCTAAACAACGTAATTGAAATGAAGCGTCACCGACCGCGAGCACTTCGTCAATAATGAGAATTTCGGGATCGACATTGATGGCCACGGCGAATCCAAGTCGGACTGTCATTCCTGACGAGTAATTTTTTACGGGCATATCAATGAATTGTTCAAGACCTGAGAACTCAACGATGGCGTCAAACTTCTGTTCAATCTCAGAATGCGTCATACCGAGGATTGCACCGTTGAGAAAGATATTTTCACGGCCACTGAGTTCGGGGTGAAATCCGGCGCCTAATTCAAGCAATGCAACTACATGGCCGTTATGAGTGACGTTCCCCTCGTCAGGTGTGAGGATTCCAGCTAAACATTTCAAGAGAGTCGATTTACCTGAACCATTTGACCCGATGATTCCGAATGTTGAACCGGTGGGAATCTCCAAGCGGATGTCTTTCAATGCCCAAAATTCCTCGTATCGAGCACGTCGACCACGCAGCATTGCAGTCTTAAGATATTGGTTTTTTTCGTGATAGAGGCGAAAGTACTTCGACACTCCGTTTACTGAAATGGCAGTTGATGACATGGTGTTCCCAAGCAGAGTAGGTATGTCAATTGTAGTTACCTACCGAGGCTTATGAGCTCTCTCGGTTGTCTCCTTCAGAAGCCCGAAAGTTCTAGACTCGGGGAATGGGTCAAACTTCAGTTATGAGAACTGGTTATGTGGGACTACTACTCGTGGAATCCTTTAGCGGGGCTGGAATCTCAGGCTCAAGTTTGCTAATTGATGGCCGCAATGTGCTTGATCGTGATGCTTGGCAAGCAGCCGGCTTTACGTACAAGGGAGTAGGTCGATAGTGGGTTCAATGCTTGCTCC
>JBAXBU010000191.1:0-2414 GCA_037141835.1 Armatimonadota bacterium
CGGAAAGGCTCTGGGTGGAGGTCTCCTCCCCGTCTCTGCCGCCGTCGGAACCAAAGAAGTCATGGACGTCTTTCAACCCGGTGACCACGGCAGTACATTCGGCGGCAACCCATTGGGTGCAGCTGTCGCCATCACTGCCCTCGCGGTTATGGAAACCGAGGACTTCGCGGGTAAAAGCGAGCGAATGGGCAATCTCCTTATGGCAAAGCTTCACGACTTACCGTTCGAACAAATTGTTGAAATCCGTGGTCGCGGACTGCTTATCGGCTTTGAAGTTGACGATAGCATCGACACCTATAAACTAAGTGGCAATCTCACCAAAAACGGAATCCTAACCAAAGAGACGCGGAACAAGACCTTCCGACTCACTCCTCCACTCACCATCACCGAGGACGTCATTGAAGATGCGGTCGATCGGATTGACCGAGCCTTCCGGGCAACCTTGAACAGATAGTACGGGTACATTCTAATTGCCCATGTCCGATAAAGTAACCGCACCAAGTCTTAAGCGAATGCGTGACGCAGGCGAGAAAATCGTCTGCTTAACCGCCTACGACTTTCCCTCTGCACTCATCGCTGATGAAGCCGGCGTGGATCTTATCTTGGTAGGAGACTCGCTCGGCAATGTCATTCAGGGTCATGAAACAACCATTCCGGTCGAGCTAGAAGACATTTGTTATCATGTCCGATGTGTCCGTCGAGGGTGCAAACGGGCAATGCTCGTCGCCGATCTCCCATTTGGGTCTTACAACATCTCCACTAACCAGGCAATCGAGTCGGCGATTAAACTCATGAAAGCTGGAGCAGACGCGGTAAAGCTTGAAGGAGATTATTCTGATGCCATCCAAGGAATCGTGAAGGCCGGCATACCAACCATGGGTCATGTAGGATTTACGCCTCAATCAATCCACAATTTCGGAGGAGCAAGAGTTCAAGGCAGGGGTAAAGATGCCGAGACAATCCTCGCCAATGCTCAATCAATTGAATCTGCCGGCGCATTCGGAATTGTCCTGGAGTTGATTCCCGCCGACTTAGCCAAACATATCACCGACGGTCTTGGAATCTTAACGATCGGTATTGGTGCGGGTCAGCAGTGCAGCGGCGAAATTCAAGTTTGGCATGATATTCTCGGACTGACCACCAAGCAACACAAGCACACCAAATTTTATATGAACGGAAGAACCGACATAGCGCAGGCGGTCTCCGCCTATACCAACGATGTCAGAAACGGCAGCTTTCCAGGTCCGGAGAACGCGTTTTGAGGATCATTCGATCCATCGCGGAATTCCCAGCAAACTCGACAATTCTGACGGGCTTCGTACCAACAATGGGGGCGCTCCACGACGGACATCTTTCCCTCATTAAGAAAAGCAAAAGCGAAAACGAACGGACCGTCGCAAGCATTTTCGTTAATCCCACCCAATTTCGGCCCGGAGAAGACCTCGATAAATATCCGCGTCCCTTCGAAAAGGATTGCGAAGTGGCTGCCAGTGCGGGAGCGGATCTCATTTTTGCCCCATCCACAGAGGAAATTTACAGTGAGTTTCCTACAAGAATTCATGTGCCATTTGTGACCGAAATGTTTGAGGGAGCAACTCGACCAGGTCATTTTGACGGGGTCGCGACCATCGTTGCCAAATTATTCAACATTGTGTCCCCTAAAAATGCCTATTTTGGTGAGAAAGACCTTCAACAGTGCGCAGTAATCAAGAAGTTAGTAAAAGACCTAAATTTTGAAATAAATATTATCATTTGTGAAACTTTCCGTGAAGAAAGTGGCCTTGCAAAGTCAAGTAGAAATGCCTACTTGTCCGAAGATGAGCTCCGGGTTGCACCGTTGCTACATCAGTCGCTAATTGAAGCTAAAACAGCCATTGTCAATGGAACTTCATGTCAAATAGCAATAGAAAATTCTAAATCATATCTTGCCAATAATTCATTTCAAGTTGATTATTTTGAACTTGTAAATCGCGAGACAATGCACCCATTAATAGCCATTAATGACCATGCTTCACTGATAGTTGCCGCTAATCTCGGGACGACACGACTGATCGACAATGTGAGAGTAGTCGGGTAAAATATTGGAATACCGCCAAGGCGTATGGTATTTAAAATGGAAAAGAATGTTCAAAAGGTTAAGAACAGCCTAAAATTTAAGGCTGAAGAACGAGAAGGTCTGTTAACGATTCGAATCGGTGTCAAGAAACTTGTGGTCCCTCACAAAGTGCGTATGTTGAGCGATGGCAAATTCATGTTCTTGTCCTTCACAGCATCATCCGAGCTTTACAAAGTAGAAGGCAAGCAACTCAAGGCAATGGAGAAAACTGCTGATGCGTCCGATGCTTATGTCCAACTTAATCCGGGTCGCAAAGGCAAGCGAGGTCGCAAGGCCAGATCATCCGTTGCAGTCAGCC
>JBAXBU010000192.1:0-2366 GCA_037141835.1 Armatimonadota bacterium
CCATTGAGATCACAGTTGAGCTGAATGACTTTCTGAGATCCGTTTGGCGATGACAAGTTGCCGAAAAGGATGACAAGCCACTCATACTCCTCTCCATTGAAGTGGAAGCGGTGATAACGTCGATCAGCTGGATCGAGAATGACCTTGAGGAACATCTCGCTGATGTCTGACAGAACCACGTTTTTGTACTTCCTCATTCGCAGAAGTAGTTTGAAAAGATCTTGAAGTCTGTTCGGTGTTAACTCAATTTCGGAGTTAAGGGATTTCTTCACTCCGTTGTGCTCGAACTTGGCTGCACAATCCCAAACAACTCGAACTGGGGTTGTCTCACTGTCTGTCTTGAGGACACAAAAGAAGGGAAGGTAGAAGGCGTCAGTGTCGCGCTTCTCATGGTCTTCGAGCTTCCTGATATATCCTTTTTCAAGATAAGAGTCAAACAGTTTGGTGATCAATGCTTTTTCATCATCCTTGTAGCGAGCAAAGACTTTTTCTTGACGAGTCCGGACTGCGAATCGATTATTTGGCAGATCAGGTCGAACTTGTTTCCAAGGAATCGACATTTGGAACTGCTTCTTCTCAGGAAAGTATTCGACTTTCAGTTTGGCATCAGATTCGCGTTCGGCTTTTGTCCAGTGCTTAACTGGCTTTTCTTTGATGTCACCGGAAAAGGTTGGAATCTTCTCGACTAATCCGATGGCTTCGAGTTCCCAGTGTTTGGCAACAAGGTCATGAAGCTCTTGAAGCTTTCTTTCATTTTCGAAGTCGACTGTCGGCTCAAGGGTTAGGTAAGTCTGAAGATCTTGGCGAGGTGCTTCCAGTTGAGAAACGCCCTCTTGGTCTTCTTTCTTCTTCATCTGTTCCGAGAGTCTTGGTCGATTTTCTTCATCCATCATGATAGTCTGATAGCTCAAGCCACTGACAGCTCTCTTGATGCCGAGCTTTTTGACTCGTCCGGCAAAGGCCCAACCTAATCGGCAGAGTTCGGCCGTTGGTTCGTTCTCCTTTCCGATAAGACTTCTTGAGGCTGCCATCAGGTGCATGTAATCAGCACCGAGTAGGACTTGAACTTTGTCTGTAGGTTTCGTTCTCGGAATGTCTGCTTCTTGTAGATGAGCAAACTGTTTTGCGGCGTCCTGCCAATTGACAACAGGTGATCCACGAACCAGGTCCTTAACCGTGAAGGCATCGACGGGGTATGAGGTCCGGCCGTCGACGGGACTGATCATGAAACTGACATGGTCTGAAGCGACTTGAACAACTCGCTCCATAGTGTTGATCTCTCGCTGGAATCCGGTCTGGTTGACTCTGAGGCCTAACTCCTTGGCGAGGTCAGCGTCGATGTTCGTTGAGTTCGAACAAGAGTCGAGAGCGGCGATGCAGCGATAAGGTTTGCCAGTTGGTCCAGTTATCAAAATGGTAGCCGTCCGAATTGAAACATAATCGTCTTCACCAGTGAACTGAGAGGCCGAATGTTGATTGATGTCTGGAAGTGAAGTTTGAGAGACAAACTCTTCGAACGTGATCAGCATCTGGGCCTTGAAGTTGTGCAACAGAGGATGGTGGTAACGAGTGCAGCTTTCCAGGCCACACTTGACATCCTTGTGCCAGGTACAATTCTTTGCCGAATGATTTGATTTTAGACAATGATAACAATATCCGGCGTCTCGAACTGCGTAGTATCGTTTGTTTGTAGTCATTGCTTTGAAGTCATCGCAGTGAAACAAGTTGTGTTTGGCTTTGCAGACTGGACATGGAGGGATTTCGGTTGGCTTCGGGTCGGATTTGGGCTCACCCTTCGACTCGCCCCTTGGATCACCCCTCTGAGGGGGCTCACCCCTCTTAGAAAGCTCACGACTTTCTAATCCATAATCCTTGCCCCAAGTTTGTTCAGCACCGCGTTCTTCTTCGTCTTCTTCGGGTCGGGTGTCTCGTTGCGTGAGGGCTGCTGAGCCCGAACCTTGTTTAGGGGCTGGGGCAAAATGGGCCGAAGCAAGATTGAGCGCGATCCTCTTTTGTTCGACGAATTTGTAGAATTCAGTGAGATTATCCGGACGATCATATTCAGCAAGTTTCTGAAAGTAGGTGACAACTTCGAATTCTGGGATGATCTTCTTGGCGAGGCTACTGAGCACCCCACCCTCATCTGTTAAACCAGGACCTTGGTTGGCGTACTTGTTCAGAATGTTCAACAGCAGTGAAGAGAACTCCAATGCGTTATCCTTGTTGAACTTGTTGATCTTCGGGAAAGTTTCGAGTTTATGAAGGACATCTTTCTTGGCGCGATTGAGGCCACCATAATGTTCTTCAAGTGTGTGCCAAACTTGGATGTAGGAACGAGTGTCATAAACATCTCCTGCGATTCTTCT
>JBAXBU010000193.1:0-2320 GCA_037141835.1 Armatimonadota bacterium
CGCCCATTGTGACCTTCCCTGCCGGAATCTCAATCAACTCCATGCCGATGGAGTTTCGATAGTCATCATCTCGATTTGCTTTCCGTCAGCGTCTTTTGCCGAAACCTTGCTTTTGATGGTGACGGCCTGGCAGATAGTCTTCCTACCGTTCTTGTACCTGCCATCGGTCGTTGGGACGGACTCCCAATGGCAAACAACCCGGTCGATCATTTTTCGTATTGCTTCCGCCTTTTGCTTGTAAGTTCCTTTTTCAATCGATTTTTTCACGTGGGCCTGTCGTTGTTGCAATAGGACGATTTCGTCTTGGACCTGTTGCCACCACGACATGAAGTCAGGAGCGGCGGTTGCAGATTCAATCTCTCGACTCACCTTGCTGATTTGCTGACTATAACTTTCAATGATGAACTGATCCTTGTTCTTCATCGCTATCAACTCAAACGTCAGCCGCTTTCTTTCGTCCAGCTTCTGTTGAACAGACGCTTGGTTTTGTTCAATGTCGTCCTTGACCATCTGGCAGTAGAGTTCCAGATAATTGCCATCCGTCGTGATGACAGTTCCATGTTCTTTGTCGACGTCAACAATGACCTGAACACCACCAACTTGGTTGACGCCTTCCTTGAGTTTGCTTTCAAGGTAACTTTCAATTTCCAACACGATGTAGTCGAAGCGAAGTTCCTTCATCGATTCTTCGTTCGCCAGTCGCTCCAACAGCTTCTTGCTTTCTACGGCTTCACCCAACGTGTCACAACGATGACCAATTCGTTTAAGATATTCCCCGATGAACCACTCCGCTTCCTTGAAAGTCAGGCGTTTGTGGTCATGCCCCGGTACCTTAAAGTGCTTGCCTTGGCTGTTGCCAGCAAGATTCTGCTGGCTTTCTTCATCCCACCACAAACCACCCAACCACAATGTTTCACTTCGAGGGGAACGCATTGGTGTTGATGCCCGCCGTTCATCCAACTTCTTTTGCAACCGGTCAAACAATTCAGGGTCGATAAACGGTTTAAACACTTCTTCGTTCGGCTGGAACCACTTTTCTTTGGCGTTCTGGGACCACACTCCCTTGGCGTCTTCGGTCGTTTCTACAATTCGCCCACCCGCATCAAAATGTCGAAAATGTGCTTGGGTGGTGCGGTTCCAAGCTGGCTTTCCGATGAGAACTGTGTTTTCCAGCAACCCGTCAATGAACGCAGAATACCAACGGTCAGAATACACCGGCTTGATGCCATCCTGGTTCAACTCCTGAGCAATACCGTAGGAGTTCCAACCGTTATCAAACATTTCACAAATTCGACGCAATGTATCCACCCGCTCTTGTCGAATGCTGGGCGAATAGAACAGCCTGTCGGACGTGTCCTTGGAAGGTCGATGCCTGATTTCTTTATCCGGCATGATGCCGTTCGCATCCTTGACGATTTCATTGCCGTATCGCTCGACCTCAACGTATTCGCCTTTGTCGTTCAGCACATATTTGATTCGCAAGCCCCAAGCGTCCTCAACCATTCGCCACTTTTCCTTGGCTTCCTTGCTGATACAGACCACATCGAACCCATACACGAGATACTTTGAGCCGACGTATTCCCCCAACACGGCCCGGCGTCGTTTGCCAAACAACACCCGCTCGGCTTTGTCGATTTGCTCTTGGCGAGACTGGCTGGCAGCAACCGCATTGACGATGATGGTTTCCAAATCATCTTTGCTGTGATCCTTTCCATCAATGGCGGTGACGAGCCGCACGCCACTCCGCTTCAAGATCGTAAGAAAATACCCAAGTTCATTGCCGTCAGCGGTTCCAAAGCGGTCGGGCTTTTGCACCACAATAAGATTCGGCTTTTGGGATTCGATGTCGTTTAGCATCGACTGAAACGAATAACGCTGATGCGATTTGTGACGTTTTTGATAATCGCCATACCGCCCGATGATTTCGATAGTATTGTCAGCGGCATATTGCTGAATAATCCGAATCTGTTCATCAACCTCTTGGCTTGGGGTTGAAACTCGGATGTATATGAAGGCTGTTGTTCTTGCGACCGTTGAGACCATGCTACGCTCCGTTTCTAAACAGTCCACTTTTTTACATCTTACATGTACTATAGCGAACAACGGTTCACCGTCAAGCTAGCAGTCACAAAAGTGCTCACCTGTTTTTGAACTAGTTTTTTATGATAACTCTCTGATTTACGGTTTCGCTTGCGATGTTTACCAATGCCCGCCTGGCAACGTCACTGAGGGAATAGCCTGACGAGCGTTTCCCCCGGATAATGAACTTTGACCAGCCGGGCTGAAGCATCCCGGCAAGCACTAGATGCCTTTTATAAGT
>JBAXBU010000194.1:0-2262 GCA_037141835.1 Armatimonadota bacterium
TCGGAACAATGGAAAAAGGTGCAAGAGTGTTGTTTAGCTCCCTCAAGAAGATTGAAAACCTTCCAGATTCCCTCCTGATCTGGCCCGCTCACGGCGCAGGTTCGGCATGCGGAAAGTCACTAGGCGGAAGTCCAGTCTCGTCCCTCGGATATGAGCGGAAAGCAAACTGGGCCTTTCAGATCCACAATGAAGACAAATTCGTTGATGAAGTTCTGAGTGGTCAGCCTGAGCCTCCCTATTACTTCAAAGAAATGAAGCGGCTCAATAAGGTTGGTCCCACGATCTTGGGTCATATGCCAAAAGTTGATCGGGTTACGATATCCAAAAACCAGCTAGTCGATGTTCGAAGTGCTGCTACCGTTCGGAGCAACCACTTTGTTGGATCATTAGTTATTCCTAGCGGGAAGGGTTTAACCAACTGGGCTGGCTGGTTACTCAACTACGAAGAACCAATCACTCTCATTGCCGACAACCAAGAACAAGCCGACGTTGCTGCCCGAGATATGGCAACAATTGGCCTTGATGTTGTATCAGATTGGATTCTGGCTGATGATCTTGATCAATCCAGGTTCGAAACGTTTGTGACGACCACATGTCAAGAATTGGATGGTTCAGAAGTAGTTCTAGATGTGAGAGGAATCAATGAGTGGAATAATGTTCACCTCGCAAGTTCCTTGCATATCCCACTCGGATACCTTCGTGGTCGGCTCAGCGAACTCCCCCGTGATAAGAAGATCGTGGTTCACTGTGCTTCTGGCGGCCGATCCCCAATTGCCGTGTCAATCCTCAAGCAAGCAGGCTTCGAGAATATCGCCGAAATCGCTGGCGGAATCACCGATATCTCATTGCGCTGTCCGATGAATGTCGTAACCGCATAGTAAATGACGATAGTCAGGTAGTAAAGGGTCAAGTCAAAACAGACTCTTTACTACCGAATACGGCCAAGCAACCGATGCTAAGTACCCGCCGTTCTGAGTATGTCCGATCGCTGGGTTAAAGCACTCCCAAGGAATCTCGCCACCCTTTCGAAGATGAGCAACATAATCACCAAAAACCTTGCCTCCAAGCTCCTTGTTTTCCTTCATGAGGGTCTCAATCAAGAATCCTGTCGGCGTATGCCAATACGCGCCATTTTGATAGCTGCCCTTACTACTCATCGCTTTCTCCCAAGCCGATGACGCTGAAAAATCGCGGTCGATTGGTACATGCCGAACCGCACCCTCCATTGTAATCGTCCCAGCCTTATGCGCTTCCAAAATTGTCTTTCGAGCAAGGCTTGCACGAGGTGATTCCAAGACTCCTAAGTGCAATGCCAACAAGGTTCCCCAAACGTCAGGCTGCTTACCAATTTCGGTTGCCGCCCTTAGCCATCCAGATTCTTTCTCAGCAAAAGCCAAAGGAATATTCTTTGCTATTTTCGACGCCTCGTCTCGATAACTGCGATCCACGGTTAAGCTAAAGAGTTCTTTCGCTGCCCGAAACCGAAGAAGTGACGGATACAAGACTTTGCCGGTAAAGGTAATCGAATCACAAAACCCAAAACCAACCGCTCTCGTCTGCCGAGTCGTTACAAACAAGCCAGTTGAAGTCTCAAATTCGGGACTTAAAAATGCCCGTTCCATCCGCTCCAAAACCGTCAATTCCCCGACCTTGGTGGTCAAAAATGACTTCGAGCGCGATTGCCGTGCCAACAGCCATCCCAAATGGACAAACTCATAATGATCGTCGGCTGGAGGATAAGTCCCCCATGGTTCCCCTCCCTGATCTTCACCCGCCGAGTAAGTTCCTGGATAGAAAACCGCCGTCCCGTCAAAGTTAATATGGTCTGGAATCGAAAATGGCGGCAAAATCCCGCCACTCTTTAGACGCTTTACCGAGGCACTATTCTGACACTTTGCCAACAACATAAAGTGGTTAGATAGCTCCTCAGTCGGTACCAAGCCAGAGTCGCAAGCCATCGAGAAATCCCGAATCCAAAACGCCGGGTATCCCCGCCTTCCAGGAGTAACGAGCGAAAACCCAACCGAATTTTTGATTTTCCAATCGGCGGGACCATTCGAACCTGGAGCAACCCGTGATTGAGCCAAGATATCTAATGTTAAGGTCCTCAAATAATCTAAGTCCACTTGTGCAGGACTCCCCGCCAGAACCATACCAAGCATCGCAACCACTCTCGGCATTATACGCCTTCCCTCCCTCTCGTTCCGACTTTCGTCCATGCCCCTGCTATCCCAAGACTGAATCTCCCCCAAAGCATGGGGG
>JBAXBU010000195.1:0-2258 GCA_037141835.1 Armatimonadota bacterium
TTGATTTCGCTAAACGAATTGCAGATTTCGTTGCACAGCGCGTAGCCCTCGAATCGTCGAGTGAATCGAGGATCGTTCGGGTCTTTTTTAGCCAATGGCGAGATTTCTAGAGGATAGCCAATGACAAAGGTTGGTTGGATCAAAGTCGGTTCAACGTAGACTTCGAGAAGCTTCTCGAGCAAACCGCCAAGGTTTCGCTCTTCACCCGGAACCACTCTCTTGCCAGTCACTGGATTAACCCGCGCACCTACACCAAGCGATTCAACTGCCGTCGAGAGTTCAAGTAACTGCTCGCGATAGACGCCAGCGTGCTTGGCAATCTCGTCGAGCATATCGACTCGTGCCCATGGCTGACCAAAGTCAATCGTAACATATCCGTCCTCATGAGGGACATCAATGGTCGTTGTGCCAAATACCGAGAATGTGACGTACTTGAAGCAGTTCTCAACGTGCGCCATCATGTCTTCGAGGTTTGCGTATGCCTCGTAAAACTCGAGCATGGTGAACTCAGGGTTGTGCTTATAGCTCACGCCTTCGTTTCGGAAAACTCGACCGAGTTCATAGACCTTTGGAACGTCACCACAAATGATTCGCTTAAGATAGAGCTCAAGTGAAATCCGGAGCTTAACATCGATGTCGTACTCGTTGTAATGGGTCTGGAATGGCCTTGCGGCCGCTCCTCCCGCTTCTTGTTGCAACAGTGGCGTTTCGACTTCCAAATAGCCGCAATCGTTGAAGTACGACCGTACAGCGGCCACCATTCTTGAACGGTTTAGCAATTTCGTTCGGCTTTCCTTGTTCGCCATTAAGTCGAGGTGACGGTGGCGGTTTCGAATTTCAATGTCTTGAAGTCCAGAAAAGACTTGACCATCTTTTTCCTTGCCCAGAGGCAACGGATGCATTGCCTTGCTGAGAGGGTGGAAAGATGAAGCGTGAATCGATTGCTCACCGGTCTTGGTAACAAAGAGCTTGCCTTTGACTCCGATATGGTCGCCTAAGTCAAGAAGTTTGTAAGCTTCATATGCTTCATCACCGAGCTCGTCTCGGCGGAAGTAAGCCTGAATCTTGCCCTCACCATCACTGATGTGAGCAAAGCCAGCTTTACCCATGTCTCGGTATGACGAGATACGTCCCGCGAACGAAACTTCGGTGCCTTCGATGAAGTCAGCGTGTAATTTATCGGCCGATTTAGGGGTATCCCAGCGCTCGATCTTATATGGATCAAAGCCTAGTTCTCTTAGCCGCTGGAGCTTGTCCAGCCGAATATCCCAAAATGACTCTTCGTTACTCATCGTTCTGAGCTTAAGAGTTTACTTGACTGGAGCGTTTACGGACGGAGTGTTCGTTGAAGCACCATTGGAATCTGGCGCAGGTTCTGATCGTTTTGATCCCGATATTAAGTTCTCTTTGCCAGGTAAAACGTACTGATACATGTCCTTATAGAGTCGGAAAATAAACAATGAGCCCATTAAGATCAGACCAACGATGACAAATTTCGTTTGGATCTGGGTCGAGACTTTCTTTCCGCCCCGAAGAATTTCGATGAGAGCTAACATGATTTGACCACCATCTAACGGAACGATTGGTAGCAGGTTAAAGATTCCGAGTGACAGACTAATCATTCCGGTTAGCAGAAATACGGTTGACATTCCGTTTTGAACCGCTTGATTAGTGATGGCAACCATGCCAACCGCGCCGGTAGAGTTTTCGATCAAGACTTTTGGTCGAGTGATCTTCTTGAACATCGTCCGAACTTGTTGGATTGGAAAGTCAGCGGCTTCGCCCATTGCGACAAGAAGTCCTGGATTAACATGTTCAGAACCGAACACGATTCCCACTTGGGGCTGTTTCTTAAATTCCCCAGTTGGGAATCCGTCTTCGTCGATTGACTGCCTTTCTTCGGCAGACATGGCTGGAGTAACGGTTATCTCCTTGGTTTGACCGTTTCGATCAATTTTAAAGACTAATGGATTTCCATTGGAGGCTCGGATCAGTGAGATACCTTCCTGGTAGGTCTTTACAGGACTTCCAGCGATGGCGAGAATTTTGTCGCCTTTCTCGATGCCCGCCATTTGGGCTGGCTGACCTTTGACTGTCTGACCTACAACGTTATTGGGTTGGTCGATGCCAGAGATAGCGAATACGCCAACTAAAACCATCCATCCAAAGACGAGGCTAAAGATAGGCCCGGCAAGGAGAACGGCAATTCTTTGCCACGGTGACTTTTTGTAAAATCCGTCAGGTAGGTTGGATTCGGT
>JBAXBU010000196.1:0-2258 GCA_037141835.1 Armatimonadota bacterium
ACCGAATCCAACCTACCTGACGGATTTTACAAAAAGTCACCGTGGCAAAGAATTGTCGTTTTACTTGCCGGCCCTATCTTTAGCCTCGTCTTTGGATGGATGGTTTTAGTTGGTGTCTTCGCCATTTCCGGCATCGATCAACCAAATAACGTCGTGGAACAGACCGTCAAAGGTCAACCAGCCCAAATGGCTGGAATTGAGAAAGGCGACAAAATTCTGGCTATCAATGGAAGTCCTGTCAAGACCAGCCAAGATGGTATCTCGCTCATTCGAGCTTCAAATGGAAGTCCAGTACTCTTTAAGATTGATCGAAAAGGGGAAACCAAGGAAGTAAAAGTCACTCCAACAATGTCTGCCGAAGAAAGGCAAACAATGGATGAAGATGGATTCCCAACCGGCGAGTTTAAGAAGCAACCCCAAGTGGGAATCATGTTCAGTTTTGAACATGTAAATCCTGGAATTGTTGCCGCAATGGGCGAAGCCGCCGACTTTCCAATCCAACAAGTTCGGACGATGTTCAAAAAGATCACTCGTCCAAAGGTCTTGATCGAAAACTCTACCGGCGCGGTTGGCATGGTTGCCATCACCAATCAGGCGGTACAAAGCGGAATGTCAACAGTATTTCTTTTGACAGGAATGATTAGCCTTTCCCTAGGAATCTTCAACCTGCTTCCCATCGTTCCGTTAGATGGTGGTCAAATCATGTTGGCCTTAATCGAAATCCTTCGGGGCGGCAAGAAAGTCTCTACCCAGATCCAAACTAAATTTGTCATCGTCGGTCTGATCTTAATGGGCTCGTTATTTATTTTCCGGTTATATAAAGACATGTATCAATACGTTTTGCCCGGAAAAGAAAACTTAATTTCAGGACCCAAGCGGCCAGATCTCACGCCAGATTCCAATGGTGCCGCAACGAACACCCCGTCCGTGAACGCCCCAGTCAAGTAAACTCTTAAGCTCAGAACGATGAGTAACGAAGAGTCATTTTGGGATATTCGGCTGGACAAGCTCCAGCGGCTAAGAGAACTAGGCTTCGATCCATATAAGATCGAGCGCTGGGATACCCCTAAATCGGCCGATAAACTGCACGCTGACTTCATCGAAGGCACCGAAGTCTCGTTCGCGGGACGCATATCCTCGTACCGAGACATGGGTAAGGCTGGCTTTGCTCACATCAGTGACGGCGAGGGCAAGATTCAAGCCTATTTCCGTCGGGATGAACTCGGCGACGAAGCATACGATGCTTACAAGCTCCTTGACCTTGGCGACCATATCGGAGTCAAAGGCAAGCTCTTTCTTACCAAGACTGGTGAGCAATCGATTCACGCCTCGTCTTTCCACCCTCTTAGCAAGGCAATGCACCCACTGCCCCTGGGTAAGGAAAAGGACGGTCAAGTCTTTTCGGGGCTTCAGGACATTGAAATCCGGAACCGTCACCGTCACCTCGACTTAATGGCGAACAAGGAAAGCCGAACGAAATTACTGAACCGATCAAGAATGGTAGCGGCTGTGCGGTCCTACTTCAACGATTGCGGATACTTGGAAGTCGAAACACCACTGTTGCAACAGGAAGCGGGAGGAGCGGCGGCAAGGCCATTCCAGACCCATTACAACGAGTACAACATCGACGTCAAGCTCCGGATTTCACTTGAGCTCTATCTCAAGCGAATCATTTGTGGCGACGTTCCCAAGGTCTACGAACTTGGTCGTGTTTTCCGAAACGAGGGAGTTAGCTATAAGCACAACCCCGAGTTCACCATGCTCGAGTTTTACGAGGCTTACGCAAACCTCGAAGACATGATGACGCACGTCGAAAACTGCTTCAAGTACGTCACGTTTTCGGTATTTGGCACAACGAAGATTGATGTCCCCCATGAGGACGGCTACGTTTCAATCGACTTCAGTCATCCGTGGGCACGAGTCGATATGCTCGACGAAATTGTCAAGCACACCGGGGTCTATCGAGACCAACTCCTCGAACTCTCAACGGCAGTTGAAGCCCTTGGTGCAGGTGCAAGGGTGAATCCGGTAACTGGAAAGCGAGTGGTTCCGGGTGAAGAGCGAAACCTTGGTGGTTTGCTGGAGAAGCTTCTCGAAGTTTACGTTGAACCGACTTTGATCCAACCAACCTTCGTCATTGGCTATCCACTCGAAATTTCTCCGTTGGCAAAGAAAGACCCGAACGATCCTCGATTCACTCGAAGATTCGAGGGCTACGCGCTGTGCAACGAAATCTGCAATTCGTTTAGCGAAATCAA
>JBAXBU010000197.1:0-2114 GCA_037141835.1 Armatimonadota bacterium
GGTTATTCAGGAATTTTAGTGGGTAGAATTGGTTGATTTTAGCAATTTGCTAGGATCAATGGGATGAATGAACTCAATAAACACTATCGGTTGTTGCTTGGATTGGATGAGACTTGGCAGGTGAAGTCCGTTGACCTTTCGATGGAATCGAAGCGAGTCGAAATTACGCTAGAGCATTTGGGAGGACGATTGAGTTGTCCTGATTGCGGAGCAGATTGCCCGCGAGCGGACTTGGCTCCGGAGCGGACGTGGAGACATCTTGATACGATGCAATTCGAGACCATCTTGAAGGCAAGGACGCCGCGATGTAGCTGCAAGACCTGTGGAGTGAAAACCACTGAGGTGCCATGGGCTGGAAAGCATTCGCGTTTTACCTTGATGTTTGAGGCATTTGCTATTGAGGTTTTGCAGGCGTGTGCCAACGTCAAGCAAGCCGCAGCCTTGCTTCGGTTGGATTGGGATACAGTTCATACAATCATGGAACGAGCGGTAAATCGAGGCCTTGAGCGTCGCAATCTGAAGGACATCAATCATGTCGGCATTGATGAGAAGAGTTTTCTTAAGGGACATAATTACGTGTCGGTGATGACGGATATCGATGGGTCGCGAGTGCTTGAGGTGGCCGAAGGTCGCAAAGAGGCATCTGCGGATAAGCTTTGGAAATCGTTATCGCCATCGCAACGCGGTACCGTCAGAGCAGTGTCCATGGATATGTGGCAAGCATTTATCTCGTCGACGGAGCGATATGCTCCGTTTGCCGATATTGTATTCGATCGCTTTCATATCAGTAAGCATCTCAATGACGCCGTCGACCAGATTAGGCGTCAGGAGAATACAGCCTTGAGAAAAGAAGGGGATACAACGCTGACGGGCACCAAGCAACTCTGGTTATTCAATCTTGACAACCTATCTTTCGATCAACTGGCTAACTTCCATGAACTCAAAGACCAAGCGCTCAAGACGAGTCGGGCATGGGCCATCAAGGAACACTTTCGACATTTCTGGGATTGTTACCTCAAAGAGACCGCGTCGGGCTTCTTCGACAAATGGTATGCATGGGCTAGTCGCAGCCAGCTCAAACCCATCATCGCGAAATCCAAGATGATGAAGCGGCATCTCGCTCGATTGCTGACCTACTTTGAGCACAGAATTACCAATGCAACAAGCGAAGGATTCAATAGCAAAATTCAGCAGCTCAAAGCCAACGCTCGCGGCTTTCGATGCTTCGAGAATTATCGCTTACGAATCCTGTTCTTTTGCGGCAAACTCGAACTCATGCCCGAACGAATCACCCACTAAAATTCCTGAAGAGCCTAATTTTTATCCCACATACCTTTGGAACGACAACGAGAAATTCCCTTTACCCAACATCGCTTTTTCAGCCCACGACAAATTCAAAGTCGACGAAAATCCAAACGATCCAGCCAGTTACTCTCGATTTCAAGGAACTTGCTATTCCGCTGATCTCATTGCCGAACAGGCTCGAAAATTCATTCGCGAAAACAAAGACCGATTATTTTATTGCTATTTTCCAACGACCGTACCGCACCTTGCGTTACAAGTTCCAGAGGACTCGCTGAAGGAATATATCGGTAAATGGGACGACCCTCCTTATCAAGGTGGAAAAGGATATTTGCCTCATTATACTCCTCGCGCGGCCTACGCTGCGATGGTCACACGAATGGATCAAGAGGTTGGGCGTCTGATGGAATTGGTGAGCGAACTCGGGCTAGATGAACGAACTGTTTTTGTATTCACCTCAGACAACGGAGCATTAAACGGTGAACATCAAGGGCTCGCTGGTACCGATGCAAAGTTCTTTAATTCTTGTGGCGGACTGCGAAACGGTAAAGGAACCCTTTATGAAGGAGGTTTTCTTGTTCCTGGAATTGTTCGATGGAAAAGCCAAATTAAACCAGGCACAACCTCTGATCGAGTTACTGGATTCGAAGATTGGATGCCGACGTTACTTGAATTGACTAAGATCACAAGCCCCACTCCTTTGAAGCTCGACGGAATCAGCTTTGTCGACACTTTAAAGGGAAAGCAGCAAACAGAGCGTCCATTCCTTTATCGAGAGTTTCCTGGCTATGGAGGCCAGCAAAGCATACGAG
>JBAXBU010000198.1:0-2040 GCA_037141835.1 Armatimonadota bacterium
GCTCTTTTTGATCAGGTTCTTAGCACTTGGCGCACCAACGCACAGAATAACCTTTGGTGCAATCAAACCCAGCTGAGGAATCAGCCATTGCCGACAAGCCATGGTTTCTTCATCGGTTGGTGGTCGATTCTGAGGCTTTCCGGTCGACCAGTCGGCCGCACGACACTTGACTGTATTGCAAATGTAAACCATTGATCGGCTAAGTCCAGCTTCTACCAAGGCTCTATCTAAAAGCTGCCCTGCACGACCAACGAACGGTCTTCCTGTCTTGTCTTCTTGGTCGCCCGGACCTTCGCCGACCAAAACAAGCGGTGAATGAGGGTCGCCCTCTCCGAAAACAACGTTGTTTCGTCGTTCCGAAAGGGAACACGAAGTGCAACCCAAAGCCGTCAATCTCAGTTCATCAAGCGTCATGTCGAATGACTTCCATCAACTTGCTATAAACGTCGCCCAAAGTATAGGGCTGAACTCTGACTTCGCCGACCGTGGTCATGAAATTCGTGTCTCCATTCCATCGAGGAACGACATGCCAATGGAGGTGAATAGGAATACCTGCACCGCCCGCACTGCCGATATTGACCCCAACATTGAAGCCTTGAGGGTTGAACGCGGTTTTAAGCCACGTGATTGACTTTGCGATCAACTGATTGATTTCCAACAGTTCGTCGTCCGTCATGCCCGGCAAGTCGTTAGTCTGGCGGTACGGCGCAACCATCAGATGTCCGCTGGTGTACGGATAGGCATTGAGCAAAACAAAGGCAGTATTGCCTCGGTAAACAATGAGGTTCGTACTGTCCTCGTTTGCATTTGGTAGATCAATAAAGATGTTCCCGGAACCGCCTTCAGCCCTTTCGATGTATTGAATCCTCCAAGGCGCCCAGAGATTTTCGTTCATACCGACTCGGTTAAATGGATTTAGCCATCACGATTGCTTCAGCGACTTCTCGCATCGACTTTCGCAGGTTCATCGATTGAATTTGTATTCGGCGATAAGACTCGGCCTCACTCATCCCTTGGGATTCCATCAAAATGCCCTTTGCCTTATCAATTGCTTTGCGAGCTTCTAATCGTTCCGTCAAACTCGATACTTCTTTGCCGAGCAAGATATTCTGCTCAAATCGGGCGCGAGCAACTTCAATGGTTGGGGCAAGGTCGCTAGGCTTAAATGGCTTCACTAAGTAGGCAAAGACACCTGCCGCTTTCGCTCGGTCAATCAGCTCCTTATCCGAATATGCGGTCAACAAAATAGTAGGGGCAATATTCTCGTCGGTAATGATATCGACAGCTTCAATACCGTCCATGATGGGCATTTTGACGTCAAGGATACAGACATCAGGTTTGAACTCCCGCGCCATTTCAACGGCCTCTTTTCCATTGCCAGCCTCACCGACAACGTCATAGCCAAGGCTCTCGAGCATTTGCCGTAAATCTAATCGAATGATCGGCTCATCATCCGCAATTAGGACTTTGATATTGGACATTTCCTTTGTTGAGAACCTTTGACTCTCCCCACTGAGACGTTGATAAAGGATTCCCGAATACTAAAGATACCTTGTCAAAGCATCTGAATCGTCTCTCAGCCGCTAGCATTGGATAAACTGTACTATGGCTTCCGCGGACCTCTGGTTTCTTGAAAACATTATTGATTACGCGGGAATCTTTCCGCCGGCATCCCTCCCAGCGTCGAAGTCTCTCGAAAACTATCGATCGTTTCGCGGGGGACCTGAAAACTGGATTCTTGGCTCTCTCGCCTGGTCTTGCAGCACACTCGGTGAATTGAGTGCTTTACTGACTCCTAACGATGAAATAGAGCTTGCCCTCATTGGTCGCCCAAGCACAAGTTGGGAAACATGGCAAGACGCCCGACTGCAAGATGTTGAAGACGTCAATTTAATCCTTGACAAGTGTCCAGGCGTTGCCGCCGCAACCTACGAATCGAGACTGGATGATGTGAGCCGTGTCGCCGACGCGTTGAACTCCCTTCGATCGCTTGGCAAGGAAACGGATATCTATATCGAACTTCCGTGGGATCAGCCTCTC
>JBAXBU010000199.1:0-1908 GCA_037141835.1 Armatimonadota bacterium
AATCTGCAAGATGACGGCCCCTTCGGGTAAGGCTTAAACTTTCCCCATCGTCTTTGCGCAAATAATACTTAATAAACAACTCTTAATTATAAGCTTTCGGCTTGCTTATTGTCAGATAAAGTGATACGATTTTCTGACAGGAGAAAGTCTATGGACACCAGTATGCAGGACAAAATCGTTGAACGGCTTCGTCGCCAAGCGCAAGGCAAGGTATTCACACCAAAAGATTTTTTAGACTTAGGAAGCCGTGAATCGGTCGATCAAGCTCTGTCGCGGCTCGCCAAGGCAGAAACGGTGCAGCGACTCGGCCGCGGCCTTTACTGCTATCCAAAGATTAACAAGCGATTGGGAATCATCATTTCGCCTGATGTTGATGAGATTGCGTCCGCTCTTGCACGCCAGACCGGAAGCCGGATCGCACCCTCGGGAGCAATGGCAGCAAACCGCCTCGGGCTTTCGACACAGGTTCCCGCCAAACCTGTTTACCTTACCGATGGCCGAAGCAGGAAGGTGCGCATTGGAAACTTTCTCATTGTTGTCAAGCATGTAGCACCCAAAGAACTTCCAGTAGGCAACCAAATTAGTGCGACAGTATTACAGGCGCTTCGGTATCTCGGAAAAGAAGCGATTGATTCCACGGTGATAAACCGCATCCGTAAGGCGCTACTGCCAAAATATCGATCAAAGCTGTTACTTGATTCCAAGTACACAACCGACTGGATCGCTGATGCCGTGCGAAAAATTGCCGGAGATCAAGTTAAGGCAATAAACCATGGATGAGATGGCGAAACTTTCTGCGGCAGAAAGAAGAAGCCTATTTACGGCTTCTGCCACAAAACGCGGATTCAATTTCATCATCATTGAAAAAGACTTTTGGGCCTGCTGGGTTCTCAAGCAACTTTTCGGTCAAAATGATCCTCCCGCTGGCTTAGTATTTAAAGGCGGGACATCCCTCTCCAAGGTCTGGGGCGTCATTGAAAGGTTCTCAGAAGACTTAGACCTTTCCTTCAACCGAAGCGATCTTGGCTTCGGTGGCGATTCCGACCCTGCCAAGGCTGGATCAACAAAAAAACGAGACAGGCAGCTTGAACAACTTTCCACAGCCTGTGCGATCATGATCCGAGAGCAGTTCGTTCCTCGATTAAATGACGAATTCCCAAAAATTCTTGGACCTAATGGGGGTGGCAATTGGCGTATCGAAATCGATCCCGATGACAAACAATCCGTACTATTTCATTACCCATCAAGCGCCCTGCGCAATTCTATAAATGAAGCAGCATACCTTCGCCCATTCGTAAAGCTCGAACTAGGCGCCCGAAGCGAGCATTGGCCAACCGAGGAATCCTTCATTCGACCGTTCGCAGCAGAAGATTTCCCCTCAGCTTTTCGCTCGCCTACCTGTCGCGTGAAAGTGGTCACTGCTGAGCGAACCTTTTGGGAAAAGGCTACCATTCTTCACAGTTGGTACCATGCTGCGGCGAATCGACCGCTTCGAGATCGCCAATCACGACACTACTACGATGTATTTATGCTGTTCCACTCTTCGTTCGGCAAGAAAGCTCTCAACGATCTGAAACTGTTGCAAAGCGTCGCCCGGCACAAATCGGTTTTCTTCTCATCAGCTTGGGCCAGATACGATCTGGCAGTCCCTAAAACGCTAAGGTTAGTGCCTCCCGACTTCCGTTTGCCTGAATTGGAACGGGATTACTCGTTCATGCGAAATGAGATGATCTTCGGAAATGCCCCAACTCTTCTTGAGATAATCGATGTGCTTCGGGAAATCGAACGCCAAGTAAACGGAATAAACTGAACTTACAAGATTTGTTAGTACACCTCGATAAATCACTGGACTTGGGGCAGTTCTCAAAACAACCTCGTTACGACCCAATCTGCAAGATGACGGCCCCT
>JBAXBU010000200.1:0-1897 GCA_037141835.1 Armatimonadota bacterium
GCGCAGACGTGGAATGAGCCTTCGCCGAATCTCGAAGTGGCTTGACCGAACCCACGGGGTCACGATGTCGCATTCAACAGTAGCAACATTTTTTTAAGATACGCTTAAAACCAAAACAAGGAGCAAGCAGTGGCGACCAAGAAGACCCCAAAGGGGAACAACCCCGCAACCACTCTTCACATCTACACACGGGTGTCCACTGTTGCTCAAGCGGATAAAGGTACATCGCTTGAAAGCCAGCTTCAAATCGGAACCAAGAGAGCGAAGTTACTTAAGTTTACGGTTGAACACTGGAACGAGGGCGGTAGAAGCTCACACCACGATGACATTCAGGGGCGACCAAAACTTTATGAACTATTTCAAGCAATCAAGGCTGGCGAAGTAAAGCACCTCTGGATTTATGACCAGTCAAGACTATCTCGCAATGATCAAGTAACTTCTATCCTCCGCTACGAATTCAACAAGCAAGGCGTAACGCTTTACACGAAAGATGGTCAGTTCGATCTATCAAGCCCTTCAGACAAGCTCTTGAAGCAGATGCTTGATGCTGTTGCTGAGTTCGAAAATTCAGTTCGAGCAGAACGCTCTCGTATCGGTAAGTTGATGAAAGTTAAAGGGGGCTTTTGGCACGGTGGTGTTCCGCCATTCGGCTACGAGATCAGTCAAGGAAAACTTGCTGAAAATAAAACCGAGAGCAAATGGGTGAAGTTCATTTTCAAGCAAGCACTGAAAGGAAACTCAGTCGCATCCATCAAAAAGGAGCTTGACTCAAATGGAATTCTTGCTCGAAGAGGTGGGCTATGGACGCTTGGGTCTATTGAGTCATTGATGACTAACACTCACTACCTCGGTCGATACGTTTACACAGATGGCGTATCTAGCGAGCAGGTGGAGGTTAAGTGCCCAGTCATCGTTGATGAAGTAACTTGGAACTCAGTTCATCTTGCTCGTAAGCGGAAATCGAACCGCAAAGACCAACAGAACGCCACGATTAAAAACTTCTACTTACTCCGTGACTTTATGGTTTGCGGTCACTGCGGTCGAAAGATGTCTGGGCGAATCAAACCCGCAAAGTCCGAGCAGATGTACTACTGTCCGAACAAAGAGCGTGTTTGGGCTAAGGAAGGTGAAAGTTCAACGCACTACCAAAGAGGAACAGGTTGTGGCTTTGATCGAGCAATGAATATTCAGATTACCGATAAGCTGGTCTTCGACACGGTAGTCAAACTTCATAGCAGCTCAAGCATCCTCAAAGAAGAGGTGAAGAAGCGGGTTTATTCAGATCACGGAATTAAAAGCATCACTACAGCTGAAGAGACAAAAGGTTTTGAGCGCCAGCTTCGCAAATACGATTCACTTTTTCAAAGCCTCCAAGAATCCATCGGTAACCTTGAAGCAAACCGAGTCTTGAAGCGGATGGACGATAAAGCCTACAAAACTGCTGTTGCTCGAATGAACGACGAAGCTGATCGACTCAAGACTGAGATCACAAACTTGCGGCTCAAGTTGAGGGGTGAAGCTGAGAAAAAGCAATGGGTCTATTGGGTTGACCACTTCGGTAAAGAGATCAATGAAAAGTCGAAACTTAACGATGAACAGCGCCAGCTTTATCTGAAGGGTTTGATCGAAAAAATCGAAGCGAAGTTCAACGCCGAGACCCGTAACCACGAACTAGAAATCCACTTCCAACACCCCATCGTAGGGGACGGAATCAAGTGGAAAGACCCAAAGAAAAAGACCTTGGGTTACAAGGTCTTAAACGGCTCAAAAACGACCTCTCTACAGGTGGAAAAGAGGGACGGGCGGGGAAAGTAAATTACCCCCTAGCCACCTTACTCAACGGTTACGCTTTTTGCTAAATTTCTTGGTTTATCAACATCCGTGCCTCTTGCCAGTG
>JBAXBU010000201.1:0-1782 GCA_037141835.1 Armatimonadota bacterium
GAACTCATGGAGAAAAAATAATGCCTCGTCGTAATGATTTACACACAATTCTGATCATCGGTTCGGGACCAATTGTCATTGGTCAAGCATGCGAGTTCGATTATTCAGGCACGCAGGCTTGTCGTGTACTGAAGGAAGAGGGTTACAGGGTCATCCTGGCAAACTCGAACCCAGCAACCATCATGACCGACCCTGACTTTGCTGACCGTACATATATCGAACCGTTAACTCCAGAGATATTGGCTCGCATTATTGAGCGTGAAAAGCCTGATGCAGTTCTTCCAACACTTGGTGGTCAAACAGGACTCAACTTGGCGATGGCACTTTTTGAAAAGGGACTCGTCGGTGTTCCGGGAACTCCCGAACTGATTGGAGCAAATGCAGAAGCAATTGCAACAGCAGAAGACCGCGACAAATTCAAACAAGCCATGATTGAAATTGGTCTCAATGTTCCTCACAGTGGCATTGCTCATAATATGGATGAAGCAACAGAAGTCTTGAAAGAAATCGGACTCCCCGTCATCATTCGTCCTGCATACATTCTCGGCGGACGCGGAACCGGAATTGCAAACACGATGGAAGAGTTTCTGAAACTTGCCTCTAATGGGCTTGACGCAAGTCCGATCAGAGAGATCCTTGTCGAGACCTCAATAGTTGGTTGGAAGGAATACGAACTTGAAGTCATGCGCGATCATGCAGATAACTGCGTCATCATTTGCAGTATCGAAAACTTCGATCCCATGGGTGTTCATACGGGCGACTCAATAACGGTGGCTCCTGCACAAACACTTTCTGATGTTGAATACCAAAAAATGCGTGATGCTGCTTTTGCCTGTATCAGGCGCGTCGGAGTGGAAACAGGTGGTTCAAATGTTCAGTTCGCACTAAACCCTGCGAACGGTGATCTCGTTGTTATTGAGATGAATCCACGAGTCTCGCGTTCATCGGCCTTGGCTTCTAAAGCAACGGGATTTCCTATTGCAAAGATTGCGGCCAAGCTTGCAGTCGGATACACACTTGATGAAATTCCAAACGACATTACGAAAATGACACCTGCGAGTTTTGAACCAACTATTGACTATGTGGTGACAAAGATCCCACGTTGGGCCTTTGAAAAGCTTCCTGGTACGTCAGGGATTCTCGGAACCCAGATGCAAAGCGTCGGCGAAGTGATGTCTATCGGACGCACATTCCCGGAAAGCTTGCAAAAGGGACTTCGGTCGCTAGAGCAGGGTCGTCTCGGATTGAATTGCGACGCAGGAGAGTCTCTGTACGACGGCCTGAGCGATGCGGAACTTCTGCAGAAGGCATCCATTGCTACTCCGGAAAGAATCTTCCAAGTCGGTGAAGCTCTGCATAGAGGCATGGGTGTTGATCAAGTGCACGATGCCACCAAAATTGATGTGTGGTTCCTTGACCAGATGCAGATCATCATTGATGAGCGCCATTCAATAGAAGGAAAGTCACTGGCACAGCTGTCTAGACATGAAATTCGTCGTGCGAAGCGCCTCGGGTTCTCCGACGGTCAACTTGCCTATGTTCTCAAAGAAGACGAAATGACGGTGCGTGCCTATCGCGAATCGCTCGGAGTTATCCCTACTTACAAAACTGTTGACACGTGCAGTGCAGAGTTTGATGCTCAAACTCCGTATCACTACTCAACCTATGAAGATGAAAACGAAGTACGGCCCTCTAGTAAACCGCGAGTAATCATTCTTGGTTCGGGGCCGAACCGTATTGGTCAGGGAATTGAATTCGATTACTGCTGTGTTCATGCAAGTT
>JBAXBU010000202.1:0-1770 GCA_037141835.1 Armatimonadota bacterium
TCCAAAGCCTTTCGAGCAGAACCAGTAATGACAGGAGTGTTATCTCCGTCAAATTGGTACTTCGTAAGTAACTCTCGAATTTCCATTTCGACGAGCTCAAGAAGCTCAGGATCGTCGACTTGGTCGGCCTTGTTAATGTAAACAACGATGTACGGAACACCAACTTGGCGAGCCAAGAGGATGTGCTCTCGAGTTTGTTGCATAGGACCGTCGGTACCTGCAACAACCAAGATTGCTCCGTCCATCTGCGCAGCGCCGGTAATCATGTTCTTGATAAAGTCGGCGTGTCCAGGACAGTCAACGTGGGCATAGTGACGTGTATCGGTCTCGTATTCCTGGTGCGAGATGTTGATGGTTATTCCTCTGGCCTTTTCTTCAGGTGCAGAGTCAATTTCATCATACTTTCTTGCAGTTGCAAGACCTTTGGTTTGTAGAACGCCCGTGATAGCGGCGGTAAGTGTCGTCTTGCCGTGGTCAACGTGGCCGATTGTGCCTACATTGACGTGCGGCTTTTTTCTTTCGAATTTAGCTCTTGCCATTTTTTTTCTTTTATCTCCTTAATTGGATCAATGGTGAGGGCGACCCGTCGCCCAACTTCGGTCTAACCCAATACCGCACGGCAGGGCCTGAGACAAGCGAGAAGTATACCGCTTAGGTTGCCTGTTGCGCTAGGTCAATTTAAGCTGGACTTAACATTTGTTTCGAGCTGTCAGCTGTCAGCTTTCAGCCTTCAGCTGTTAGTTTTTGGTGCATTGCCACTTAAGGCGATCCAACTTTGACAACTCTGATGAGCCTGCCGAATACTTACTATATCTATTCAACGCGATCTTCGCAAACGAAAGAGTCCTTGCGCTTCAGGTCGGTTGTCGTTGGGATTTCCGACCACAAACTTTCCTTCCATCAAGTTTCCATCGTCGTTCAAAGTCCCGAAATAGTACACTGGTTCAGGTTCCTTTAAAGTAATTCGCTCGCGTCCCGCGGCATCAAACAATTGCCGGCTCGCCCCTTCGTAAGACTTCTTGAATGAAACCATTTGACCATCCAACTTACCTTCAATCGAACTATTTGTCGGAAGCTCATGGCCGATTGTGACCACTGATCTCATTGGATAAAAGAGTTTAACTATCGTTTTCTGAAACCAGCTTGCATTCGACACACTCAGCGCTTTGTCCATATTTATGGACCAGCTCGTTCGAACGTCCCTCATTCGACCCGTAAATTGGCCGTCATTTTCGACGATTTCGAGATGAATTGCAAAGGCATAATCAGAAGTTTCATCCATTTCAGCTGAGCCACCCTGGATCCAATTTTGAAAATAGTGACCCTCCCAGGTTCCTGTCAGATTCATTGATCAATAGTATCTTATCTCCCACTTCTTATTCTTAGCGGGGTTCTTATGCTTGCAGCTAAAACAAAAAAGCCCCAATCTCTCGACTGGGGCTCTTTCTGCAAACTGCCAACTGACAGCTGCTAACTAACTTATCGTCCGCCTTGTGCTTTAGCGATGATTTCTGCTTCAACGCTCTTCGGAACTTCTTCGTAGTGCGAAGGAGTTACGTTTGGCAATGCTCGACCTTGAGTCAAGGAACGGAGCGTTGTAACGTATCCAAACATTTCGGAGAGGGGAACGTGGGCGTTGACGATGCTAACTCCACCAGGAGCAGGCGCCATGCCTTCGATTCGTCCTCGTCGACCGTTGATGTCTCCAACTACGTCGCCAACATTTTGCTCTGGCGTCGTAACTTCGACGTGCATGATCGGTTCCTTAAT
>JBAXBU010000203.1:0-1767 GCA_037141835.1 Armatimonadota bacterium
GAAAAAAGCGAGCCAACCTTGGAAATGAGAGTTACCACACTTTCACCAGCCAAGGAGGGCTCACCATGGAATCGAAGGACAGTTTTGACGATTACCGAATGCCAGACGCCATGTGGGAAAAGATCAAAGCACTTCTTCCTGTATACAAAATGGGCCGGTTTGGAGGAAGACCTCGAAAGAACTTGCGATCCGTCGCGGATGCGATCTTCTACCGACTTCGTACTGGTTGCCAGTGGAAGGCCATTCCGACATGTCTCGCTCCAGGCAGCACGGCCCATTCCTATTTCCAGGAGTGGGTGAAGAGGGGCGTTTTCAGTAGCTTGTGGGAAATTGCACTCGAATTGTACGACGAATTGGTGGGACTGGATTGGCGATGGCAAAGTGTGGACGGTGCTATGACAAAATCACCCCTTGGTGGTGAAATGACTGGAAAAAACCCAACCGATCGAGGCAAACTGGGAACCAAACGATCCATGATTACCGAGGCCGCTGGGATTCCGACAGGCTTAGCCGTTGGAGGAGCCAACGTACATGATATCCGTTTGCTTCGATCGACCCTTGTGGATGCACTGATGCGAGCAAGAGGATTCGAATCCGAAGTCCGAGAGCACCTGTGCATGGATAAAGGTTATGACTCTGCCTGGGTTCGCAGCATGGTCGAGAACATCTACGATTACATCCCACACATTCGTTCGCGAGGAGAGGAGAAGAAGCCTAATCGCAAAAGTCGAGAACGCGCTCGGCGTTGGGTCGTTGAAAGAACCCATAGTTGGATAAATCGATTCCGAGCCATCCTTGTCCGATGGGACAAGAAGATTCAAAATCACGTCGCGGGGCTACACCTTGCATGTGCGTACATCACATTTAAACGTGCAGGGGTTTTCGGATAGGCTCTAAGTAATTCGTCCAAATCGTGTATTGCATCCTCGGAGTTTTTTGCGTCGCCCTTTTCCAGAACTCTCGCTAAGATTTCCTCATAGGGTTGCCCATCAACGGATGTGCCAACAATGCGTTCTTGGCTTTTAGCATTTACGAGCGTCTTGCCACCATGAACAAGCAAGTGTCCTATCCATGAGTAATCGGCGAAGACGCGACTTGAATCCCCGAACTTCGTCAATCGTCTTATCAAATCCAGTAGTTCTGCGCTTTCGAGTTGAAACCACTCTCCACGTAGCCGTTTCATCGCGAATTCATTGTGCAACTCCTTTTCGACCTTATCTTTGCAAGGAATGGCAAAACGCAAGTGAATGCTTGGCTCCTCTGATTGCAACGTTTTTTCCCTTTTACGCGGTGAGGAGCTTTTCCCGATTTTGATACTCCCGTTGCGCAGGTCTTCCATAAGGTAGACGTAAGTCACAAAACTAGCTCCTGCCAAGTTTGCTTGATCAGTTGCCTTAAGTCTTTGCTTTTCCATCCGCTCCTTGATATACATCCGGTCGTTGAAGAAGTCTGTGCGTTTGAATACAATGTTGCCGTCGGTGTGCTTACCTTCATTATTTGCAATAAAGTAATCGTCTAGTCCCTGATAGGTCTGGAATACGGCTTTCTCTTTCCACGCACTGGGACACCAGGATTCCCTAAACTCACTGAGTCTGAGGTCGCTAATTCTTAGTAAGTCCGCAAAGATACGATAAGCGATAGGCGGAAATGGGCATTCAAGAAATTCTCTGACAACTGCCTCGAATACTTCGCAGGCATCCGTTAGATTTCTTGGTTCTTCGGGAATTTTAGTGGCTAACTTTTGCCGGTAACAGGTCGAGCTTGCCG
>JBAXBU010000204.1:0-1760 GCA_037141835.1 Armatimonadota bacterium
GCAATCGGCTTGCCTTCCCGAACATCAGACCGTACTTGCTCTGAGCTTTTTTTGAAAACTCTATTGCCCGATGCAATCCCAGATAACTCAATTGCATCAAGTATGGGAACTCCCCCAAAGACAAGCGTTCCAAGTACTCTTGAAAAGCGAGAAACGGTGCTTTTTTGAGCAATCTTGCCAATCACAGGGGTTCTGAGAAGAATTCCATCCCGAGTATATGCGCCAGATTCGGTGGCGACCCAAAACTTGTAAGCAATAAATGCAGCCACAAGTGATCCCACGATGACCAGCCACTGGTTGCTCAAAAAATCGGACATTTGCAGAAGTAGCTTTGTTGAGCCTGGCAAGTTATCACCTTGAGCCGCAAAAGTTTCGGAAAGCTTTGGAACCACAAATGTTAGAATGAATATGACGACTGAAACAGCGACAAAGAGTAGGATTGCAGGATAAATAAGAGCTGAAACAACTTGGCTCCGACGAGCTACTTCGTTTTCTTGAAATTCTGCCAAGCGCGAAGCAACATCTCCAAATTGACCAGATTGTTCGCCCGCTTTAAGAGTTGAAGTAAAAACAGTGGGGAAGTACTTCGGATGTTTTGCCAGGGCATCGCTAACACTCGATCCACCCCGAACATCCTTCAGGACATCTTCGGCGATTTCAGTTAGTTGAAGGTTTTCGGATTGCTCAGCAACAACCTGAAGAACACGGTCCAACGGTAGCCCTGCGTCAGCAAGGTCTGCCATTCGGCGAGTAAACATGGCCAAATCGGCCTTACTGGGTCTTCCGGCCGACTTCTTCTCTGAATCATTACTTCCAAACCCTTCTCGAGCGGCCTTCTCAGCAATATCGATAAGGTAGTTTCCACCTGAAGTTAATTGAGAAACTGCACCTTCACGGGTTTTTGCATCAACAAATCCGGTTTTTCGTTGACCCGTTGGCTCAAGGATTGTATAAGCGAATGTCGCCAATTAGAGTTCCTCCCTCTGGACAACGCGAAGGATCTCTTTTGGTGTGGTTTTACCAGCTAGTACGTTGAGTTTTCCATCGCTAAGAAGAGTCTTGAGACCTTGATACTGAATTGCGTAGTTCTTCAGTTCATTGGATGACTTTCTTTCGACGATCATCTTCTTGAGCGGCTCATCAATAACAAGTAGCTCGTAAAGACCTTGTCGGCCCTTAAACCCGGTGTTGTTGCATTTTGGACAGCCTTTGCCTTGCTTGAATTGACCGGTTTTGAGTTCGTCTGGAGTGATTCCCAGGGCTTCGATGAATTCAACGGATGGTGGATCAACCAGTTCTGAGCAGAATGGGCAGTTCCTTCGGACAAGCCGCTGGGCGATAACGCCAATCAGAGACGAGGAAACCAAGAATGGCTCGACCCCCATATCCAGAAGCCTGGTTACGGCACCGGGAGCATCATTGGTATGGAGGGTACTAAATACGAGGTGACCGGTGAGGGATGCGTGGATCGCAATATCGGCTGTTTCGTGATCACGAATTTCGCCTACCATGATCACGTCGGGGTCTTGTCGAACAATAGATCTAAGCCCTGATGCAAACGTTAGGCCAATGTTTGCTCGAACTTGCATCTGGCTAATACCAGCAACTTGATATTCCACGGGGTCTTCAACGGTGATGATGTTGGTTGCAGGAGACCAGATTTCTTGGAGCGATGCGTAAAGCGTGGTCGATTTTCCAGCACCGGTTGGACCCGTGGCGAGAATAATCCCGTAGGGTTGGGAAATGACTTTCCTAAACCG
>JBAXBU010000205.1:0-1699 GCA_037141835.1 Armatimonadota bacterium
CATCGAGATTTCGCCCAGGGTCTTTGGTCGATCCTTTACGACCAGCCGCAAGTAGAAGGCTGACCTGATATTGTCAATTGGGACAACGTTCATTCCCATGTCGTAGGGAATAGCACTTCCGGTACCGCCACTCACCATATTTCGTCCGACATCGATGAGATCACCGATGACGGCAGAGCCGGTTGGATCGGAGCCCGCACCGCGGCCACTGAACATGACGTCTCCGACAAAGTCGCCATGGAGCCACAGGGCATTGTAAACACCATTGACCGAGGCTAACGGATGGGTATTGGGGATCATTGAAGGATGAACTCGGACGCTGACCGCGTCTGGACCAACCGCGTCAACTACGCCAACAAGTTTGATTTTGTATCCCCAGGAGCGAGCATATTCAATGTCCGTGATTCCGAGCTTCGAAATGCCTTCTCGATAAATTGACTCAACGGGAACCTGTTTTCCAAACGCAATAGAGGCGAGGATTGAAATCTTGTAAGAAGTGTCGATTCCTTCAATGTCGTTTGTCGGGTCGGCTTCGGCGTACCCCGCGGATTGGGCCTCGGCAAGTGCATCGGAAAAGTCTGCGCCTTCCTCTTCCATTTTGGTTAGGATGTAGTTTGATGTTCCGTTGAGGATTCCCATCATTCTGATGACATCGTTGCCTGCCAATTGGTGTTTAAGAGGCTGAACAAGGGGAATTCCCCCTCCAACCGCAGCTTCATAGTGGAGGTCCAAGCCTTTTGATTTGGCAAGGTGAACCAAACGCGAACCGTGTTTGGCGATTAGTTCTTTGTTTGCGGTAACGACGTGTTTGCCATTCATCAGAGCAGCTTCAACAAGCTCCGCGGCCGGGTCAATGCCGCCGATAAGTTCAACAACAACATCAATGCTTGGGTCACAAACGATGCTTGCCAAGTCGGTTGTGAATCGAGATTTATCGAGGGCACGTTCCTTTTTTGGATCACGAATACCGATCCGAGCAATTTCAATTGGACGCCCAATTTTTCGGCAGATAGCTTCCCGATTGTCCAACAACATTCGGTAGGTGCCTGTGCCTACCGTTCCAAATCCTAGCATCCCAATGCGAATTTCTTGATTCATGAACCCAAGCAACATTATGACTTGGAAAAAACCTACGAAAATTCTTAGGGTCGCTGGAAACCTTTTTGAGATCAAAAAGCGTAAAGTTGAAGTTTAACGAATCATGAAACGAGCAATCTTAATCGCCCTTTCTCTCGTGTTCGCGGTTTCAACCGTCAACGCACAAGGAACACCACCTCCTGCGGCACCTCCCGCAGCGACAAAGCAAGAGCCACCGAAAGTTGAAGACAAGCGAACAGCTGAGCAAAAGAAATACGAGGAGATGATGAAAAATCCTCTGATCAAGACTCAGGAAGGAGTTTTTAAAGTTCACCGCATCGAAGATAGGGTCTATTTTGAAATTCCGGAAAGCAAGTACGGAAAAGTCTTCCTTTGGCAAGCTGAGATTGCCGAACTTCCAAAGGCTTTGGGATTCCCGGGAACACCTGCTGGCACGAAGACAATCAAGTTTGTTCGAAAAGATAAGAAGATCCAGGTTAAAGATTTCGATGTTCCAACCAGATCGACTGGTGGCGATAAGAGCGTAAAGTACGGCGTAGAGATGAACTCGGTTGAGCCGATCATCATGACGTACGACATTTATGCCGAGGCGCCTGATAAG
>JBAXBU010000206.1:0-1657 GCA_037141835.1 Armatimonadota bacterium
TACTCAAGAATCGTCCCGTCTCGGGGTCGTAGTACCGATGTCCAAGAAGCTTGTATCCACTCTCACCATCTTCTTGGTAACCGTGTCCAGCGGCAAAGCCCTTCTGCGTCGCCGTTGGATTGGCATGCGCGATGACTTTGCCAAACGCGTCGTACTCTGCAGTATCGGTCACGGCACCAGCATTGGTCATCCCCTTCATCGAACCCATTCGGTCAGAGAGAATGGTGCTGGTGACTCCGCCAGATTTCTCGGAGATGCCGGGGACCATTGTCGCGACTCCGTCAGATAGGACTGGCGCAGTGACGCCAACTCCGTTTCGTTTATAGGTTCGAGAGCCGAGGGTATTAGACTTTGAGGTCCGTGACCCAGCCCCGTTGTAGCCATAGGTTGTACTTGGAATTCCAGATCCCGAGATACTCGTCAGTCTATCCTCGTAGTCCCAGTTAAAGGTCCTGGCACCAACACCGGTGATGTAGGTCGGTCGACCACAACCGTCGTAATTGTAAATTGAGTTTGCGGCGTACGAGCGGGTTATCCCGGTTAGCTTGTTCAATAACCTTTGAAGTTTTTTGCGATGTCAACTTTGATGTCGCTTCTCATAGCCTGGAAGCTTCTTGCAATTGAAACGTTGCAACTAGTGAAGCCTCCGCAATTCCATTCGGTGACTAAATTCCCAATCCTTGCCTTTGAATCGGATCCATTTTTCGGACCACAGATCGCCGTTCTCTTTGATTGTAAAACGACGACGGAAGTTATGAATGCCTCGGTCTGAGATCATGGGGCGTTCAATTTCGAACCAATTCGATTTGTTTTGGGAGAACTCTCGCCAATTAGAAAGTTTAAATGAGTTCTTTTCGTTCAGCCCTTGCTCTAGCCATTGAGTCTCTCCGGTGATGGCAGTTCCAGTATGGAATTCAAGTTGATATTGGGGTGGAGCATATCGGTATTTGACGGTCCAAGTAGAGCCTTCATTGTCGCAGATGATCTTTAAGTCGATCACGAATGATTTGTTTGCCTTTTCGGTTAGGTCGTAAAAGAACATTGGGCCGCGGTACTCGCCTACAAGTCGATCGTAGCCGGTTGACTTGGGAAGTACTTGGGCCAGGATGAGTGAAGCTACGATCATAGGATGTTCTACTCGTAAATCTAGAAAATCATTGGCGAGAAAATTTGGCTCTTCCCGTCGTCTTTTGCTTGAAATTTTTTAGGTTTCACCGAAACAAGTCCTGGGAATTGAGTACCTCCAGTACAAAGCGCAGACAAGACCAACGCACAAAATGGATTGCGACAAACACCCGGTTAGGTCAATAAATTCAGAATCCGCCCAGTTCACGGAAGTATCATCCATATCTCTCACTGGTAACTCCCAGCTTCGCAGAGGTCGTTACCGGTGCCACACCAAGTTCGTAATTTCTACGATATTTAACCCCGTCGATGAAGTGGACGAGGTTAAAGTGACTTGACTGAGTGATCTATGTTTACTGGGTCGAGAGTTTGATTTTTCTCTTGGTGGCAACATGGGTTAGGCTTGCGCTGAACGAACTCATCGTCGCTGGGACCTGGAAATACACTCTGGTTTTAATCGGATCTTCTCCATTTACGAGCTTTTGGTAAACGGGTGTGTCACTGCCAGCAAACAAGATGTCCCTATTCCACG
>JBAXBU010000207.1:0-1606 GCA_037141835.1 Armatimonadota bacterium
GGCAACAACGCAAGGGAGGTGGCAGCGTCCAATTCGACATCGACGAACGCCTCGCGAAAAGCATCGATTTGTCTGAATTCGTTCAAGAGATCGAACTTAAGTGTTGGGACAAGCTGGCAAAATTATCATGGCGGCCATTTGAAGAGGCACGGGAGTTTGCGAGGAAACTGACACTGAGAAATTTGAAAGAATGGACCGAGTTCTGCAAGGGCTACCTTCCTAAGAAAGGGTCACTGCCATCGGATATTCCTGCTTATCCAAACCAGACCTATGAGGAAAAAGGGTGGTTCGGCGTCGGCGATTGGCTGGGAACCGGCAACGTTGCACCACAGAACAGACAATTTCTCACGTTTCAGGAGGCTCGTGCTTTCGTTCATCAACTTGATCTCAAATGCCAAAGACAATGGAAGAATTACTGCCAAGGTAAGATGCCTGACAAGGGGATACTACCGCCAGATATCCCATCCAATCCTAATAAGACTTTCGCAAACACCGGTTGGATCGGTTTAGGCGATTGGCTGGGCACGGGAACTATCGCTCCTATGCGGCGGAAATTCAGAACTTTTCAACGAGCCCGAAGTTTTTCTCGCAGTCTAGGACTCAAGAGTCAGTCCGAATGGAATGCATATTGCAAAGGAACCATACCATCGGACATTCCGAAGAATCCCCAGGGAACATATGCTGGGAAGGGATGGATCGGTTATGGCGACTGGTTAGGAACCGGCAACATTGCAGACCAATTCCGCCAGTTTATTCCGTTCACAAAAGCTAGGGCATTTGTTCGTGGCCTCACTCTAAAAAACGTAAGCGAGTGGAGAGCATTTTGCCGTGGAAATTTGTCTGAAAAAGGAAATCTTCCATCCGATATTCCGGCTGCTCCAATGCGAACCTATGCTGGCAAAGGATGGAAAGGAATGGGGGATTGGCTTGGCAGTGGTAACATAGCACCGACACAGCGAAAATTTCGATCCTTCAAAGACGCGCGAACCTTTGCTCGCAGCCTCGGACTTAAAAGACAATCGGAATGGTTTGAATTCAGGAAAGGGAGTCTATATGAAAAAGGAATACTCCCTGCAGATGTCCCCGCAGCTCCAGAAGGAACCTATGCCAATAAGGGATGGGCTGGCTATGGTGACTGGTTGGGCACGGGAAAGGTGGCGAATCAGGATCTGAAATTTAGGTCGTTTTTGAAGGCTCGTGCATTTGCTCGAAGCCTTCGAATTAAGAATGGAAGAGAGTGGAGAAAGTATTGTGCCGGTAAAATGCGAGACAAAGGCACTCGACCGCAATCCATACCAAGCAACCCAAATCTGACTTATGCCGGCGCCGGTTGGTCCGGCATGAGCGACTGGCTCGGCACCGGACGCACCCGCGTTTCAAAATCTTCCAAACCCAAGTCCTCACACCCGGGCACCCCACCTCCTTTCTTGAAATCCACGGTTTCCGGGCCTATGTGCCCTCCATGAGAAATCTCTGGCGGATGAGGACCTGGCGTTTCTGCAAAGGTTTTCAGAAGCGCAAGGAACATCGGTAGGCGAGCTGTAAGCGGGGCAGGCTAGGAGTCTGCGAAGGCATTTGGAAAAGCCACTGCCGCCCGAGATCATCG
>JBAXBU010000208.1:0-1557 GCA_037141835.1 Armatimonadota bacterium
CGTCTATCCAATGGGAATGAACTTGTGCTGTATTTTCCAGAGAAGGGAAGTTGTTTCCTCTTCCCGAAAGGGGAACGAGGCGTCAAGTCGCCGACCGATTTCAAAAGGGACTATGATCTCAAAGTGTCATTTGTTCCCGTGCTTGGTCCAGTTGACCACAACGAACGACTCTACGCGGAGGAAGCAGCACGGTTAGCGTTACTCTCGCACGGTGCGTCCAGAAACTTTCGTAACATCTGGCATCATTTTCGTGATGGGTTCGCCGAATTCAGAGCTACGGTCCAACAAACTTGGCCCGGCATGGACATCAAGCCGCCAGAGATGCACTGGGATGGTGAACATCAGATATTGCGCATGTTCTGTCCCGAGAATCGCTTTGATCGGGAGATTTTCTGGGCGGGATTTGGTTTTCAAGTTTGGTGTCAGATGCTGACGTTCATGCTTCAGGCGAAGGAGTCTTCGCTCCTGATAATTGACGAGCCCGACATTTACCTTCATTCAGATCTTCAACGTCAACTCGTGACGATTTTGACAGAGTTAGGTCCGGATATTGTAATTGCGACTCATTCGACAGAAATTATCTCGGAGGTCGAAGCCGATTCGCTGCTTAACATTAACAAGCGATTCAAATCTGCTCGTCGGGTTCAAAACTCCCGAGAGCTTCAGGACGTTTTTTCGGTTTTTGGTTCAAATTTAAACCCAACACTCACACAACTTGCGAAAACTAGACGGGTGGTTTTCGTGGAAGGAAAAGATTTTCAGATCATCTCCCGATTCGCGCGAAAATTAGGATCAGAAGTTGTCGCTAACCGTGCTCACTTTGCAGTCGTTCCGGTAGAGGGGTTCAACCCGCAGAAGGTCAAAGATTTCTCTCAAGGAATGGAACAGACACTTGGTTCACGACTTTCCAAAGCCGTCATTTTTGACCGGGACTTTCGCTGCAACGAAGAAGCGGCAGACATTGCTTCTAATCTTTCTCGCTTCTGTTCGTTCGCGGTTGTCCACAATAGGAAGGAGATCGAAAACTACCTTCTCGAACCAAGCGCAATCTCCCAAGCAATCGCCAAGCGCCTATCAGGAAAAAGCCTCCCAATTCCTACTGAGCTTTTGACCGAAAACATTCCGACGCTTCTCATGTCACTCACTGAGCCGCTGAAAAACGAAGTCCAATCTCAAATGGTAACGTCTCGGCAATTGTTTGAGCGCAAGTCTCAAAGCGGACTGCATGGCAGCAATTCCTCCAAGGCCGCCATGGACGAATTTGACCAAGCATGGAGGAGCTTTGAAGCGCGGATGAAGGTCGTTCCTGGTAAGAGGGTTCTTTCGATGTTGAACGAATATCTCCAACGGTCTCATCAGTGCGCTGTTACCCCAGCGGCGATCATCGAGTCCTCGAAGCGGGAAAACATTTTCGAAGAGATCAAAATTCTCATCGAAAAGCTTGATCAATTTAGCACTACTCCCGCCGCAGGAGTGGAGGAGTAACTTCTTTACCGCGATAACTACCCTGCCGCTTCAATCAGATCCTTTTCCACCCGCAGGTTCTCGATGATGAAC
>JBAXBU010000209.1:0-1544 GCA_037141835.1 Armatimonadota bacterium
TTTTGAAGTTGCACACTTTTTTCGGTGTTCTATGCAGCCATCCGGTATTCCCTTGGTGAAGTATTATGTAGCCATTGTTTGAGTTTTGCGATGCCTCCGGAAGTTTTTAATCGATTCGAGATGTATTTGAGCTCGTTCGATTCAGTGGTCTGGATGAACGCTTCGGCTAGTCCATGCGTTCGTTGCATCGACCACCATTGCCGCTGTGCTTTGGTCAAGTCGCGACGGGCCATTTGCTTGGCTCGCGTTGTCTCAAGGAACAACACGGTCGTTATCGCAAGTGTAACCCATCCTTCGACTTCACTGAAACTCTTGAAGCGATAGTGGTCGAAACCGAGTCGCGATTTGAGCTCTTTGAAAAACAACTCAATCTGCCAGCGGATCGTGTACAGATCGATTATCTGGCCAAGACTCAAGTGCTTCGCATTGGTCATCAGGATTTTGACATCGTCAGGAGTCGCTTTGGTCAAGTTTTTCTTTGTTGTCGAATACACAAGTTGTACATTCCCTACGGAATGCACTTCCCGAGTTTCTTTGTAGGCGTAGTAGATACGCGGTTTCATTTTCGATCCGATACGCCACCGTGATAAACGCCGATAGGACGCGTACTCACTTGTCGACATATGGATCTTGACGGACTTTAGCGACAGACTATTCCAATCCTTCAAACGTGTTCGCACTTGCGGCCGTTTTCCATGCTGTACAGAGAAGACTCGAGAGGAGTTGACTGGATTGATCCAATAAAAGCCTTTTTTCTCGCAAACCTTGTGAAATTCTTCGGAATCAAAGGCAGTATCCCCTATGACATAGACTTCTGCTTTGGCAGGAAGGTCGAGTTGTTCGACCAATCTTGCACCTGAACTAGTCGTGCTCATTGGCGTGATTGCATGAGCTTGGCAATATTCCTTGGTGTAGTGCGGAAGATAGTATGGGATACGATGTCCGGAGGGCGTTATCACCAAACAAAAGATCCACTGGTGGCAACTTCTCGGAGCACGCTTGTATTTGTTGTACCGTGAACCTTTCTTACGTGGCCGCTTGCTTCTGTTGCCGGTGCTGTAGGTGTTTTCGGTCAATTTGCCGGATTGACCAACAAGCGTTCCATCCACGAGAACTATGAACGCCCCTTTACGGCTCTCCATCTCCATGAGCTTTTTGCGAAGCGGATCGTTGATATTCATTTTCTTCCAACGTGACCGTGCGATAAATCGTGTCAGTTGGGAACGATGAACTGGCTCGGACGCAATGGTTCCTGCGGCAAAAGAACAGCTCATTCGGGTGCGGTGGAAAATAAAAGCCAGCACAAGTCGCATGGCCATGGTCGTCCAAAACTCCCCCATCCCTAAATCTTGCAAATACCCCTTGAGAAAACGGGCCGATTCTTTCACCATTACCATTGCGAGAACTCCCTTGTTTGTCGTGTGCTTGGTAACAAACGCCTACAGGGGAACTCGCTTTCAATGCAATATCAGTCTCGGCCATCTTTCGAAAAGTGTGCAACTTCAAAACGCGCAAGCTAGTGAAATGGATAGAAAATTCACTAG
>JBAXBU010000210.1:0-1469 GCA_037141835.1 Armatimonadota bacterium
CTCAAGCCGATGTCAGTCGCTTAAACGACCTTCCGTTTGTCCCCTAATCATGACTTGGAGACAGGATTTCTAATTTGAAGGACGTGCGAGAGACCATTAGCGGTTTGGAAATATCTTAACCAAACTAAAATTGTCTACAATCTGGGATCTTTTGGTTCACTTTCGAGCGCATGAACGTTGAAAACACATTTTGGAACATTGGCGTGAGAACAGGATGGACCAAGATTTGGTGGGGCAACCAGGATGAAACAAGTTTGCGATAATTTTAAGAGGGTCATTCAAATGGACAGCTTGAACTGGGAGGAAGGCCACATAAGTTTGCGGTCTTAGCCGATTCCAGAAAAAGAAGCTTTTTTCAAATTGATTTCGTTTTGAAAAGCGAAATGCAAGCACTATGGAGTGACCTTGGTAAAGTCCTTTACGCCAAACATCCAATCGACATCTTGAGGATTGATGAAGTCTGACCGCTTTAGGGCCGGGATATCGGGAACCCTATCAGGCTCAGATATTTTGACCGTAACGCCCCAAATTCCTTGAACTGGCCTCACCGCGTAGTATCGGATCGATTTATTCACTTGTTTGACCTTCACGACCTCAATGCTGAAGTTTGCATAGATGCATGTTCGAACTTTCTCATTTTCGGGGAAGCCGCAGCTTGAGGACATTCCGTCTTGATTGGATAGTTGATTGACCCTTTTATTGAGCCGCATGAATTCCAAGTTGTTAGTAAGCCGCTCCTCAACTTCTTGATTAGAAACAGGGCCAAACTTTCCTTTACAAAAAGGCTTTGCGGCAAAGACCAAGCCTGGAATTGAAATCTGTTCGGATTCGCCGGCTGGAGCCCCAGCTTGGATACTATCCATCCTCGCTTTATCAAGAGCCAACTGAGTTGGCACAGGTTTCCATTTCGCAAACAAAGTGGCACCAGTACCAACCGCAACAAGTGCGAAACATAGTCCTACAATCTTTGATCCAAATCGGGACATCAAGACTATATTAACACGATTGAGATCAATCTGTTAGCCTACACAAACCGGAATACTTCCATCTAGGTGGACATTAGAATTATAGTCTCGGATCGACCGGTTCGCTTTCGAGCGCGAGGACACTGAAAACGCATTCGTGAATCTGTCGCAAGGGACGCTTTTCGATAAAGCGCTTTAACCCTTCCGCACCAAGTGCAAATTCACGCAAGGCAAGCGAACGCTTTGCCTGAATTCCTCGTTTGCGAAGGCGGTTGATATTTCGCGGCATCAAATAGTCGGGCCCGTAAATGATGCGCAAATATTCCGGTCCTCGCACCTTGAGCGCAGGTTGAACTAGCCCCTTCGGACCCCGCTCGATGAAACCGAATGGCTTAACGACCATTCCCTCCCCGCCTTTGCTGACCATCGCTTCCCACCAAGCTGTCGTTTCGGCAGTGCCTTAGCCAACGGAGACTGGAATGCCAGACAGAGGCTTTTTCTCGA
>JBAXBU010000211.1:0-1423 GCA_037141835.1 Armatimonadota bacterium
TTATGCAACATCCCAGTTCAAAGTCATCATTTCGAACGTAAAATGTGAAGGTGCTTTCTTGGTTCCTTCTTAATCAAGTTCCGGTCGCTGATTTTGACTTTACTGTTCGGTCACGGGAAGGTCTCGTTGTAAGTGCCAAGGGAATTCCTATTATTCGCGGGTCTGGATTCCAGTTCTATGCCTCCGGCTGGTCAAAGGGCTATTACAGTTCCCGATGGCGGGATCAAGCGGTACGAAGAATCGATGAAAATACGGTTGAATTGAAGTTTGAGGAAGGCGGAGCCTCTGGAACTGTTACCTACAGAAAATCTGGAAATCGGCTGACTGTAGAATACGATTTCAATTGGAGCGGTACAGATGCGGCGCTTATTGAGCTCAACCATGGGCTGGTCTGGGTTCCTCCCTTTCAAAATGGAACCATCAACTTAGATGACGTTAAGCGTTCTCTCCCCCAACTTCCACCCGTTGGCAGTTTGGATAAGCGCATGCTAGGCTCTCCATCGAAACAAACTCAATTGGTTGGGTCCCTTGCAACGGTAGCGCTTAGCGCTTCGGATGCGGTTTCGACTTTTGACGCAAGGAAGTACGACCAAGATTGGGCCGAAGCGTCTCCGGTTTATTGGCAAGGGGATTTGGCTTTGCCAGTGAGCAAGGGAACCACGACTAAGGCTCGGATCGAGTACAGGTTTGAAGTTAAGGACCAGCCGAAGGTTGACCCAAAACGCATCAACCTCACTGCATTGCCGATCAATGACGCACTTTTGCCGGACGAATCCATTCCTGAGCTCATTCCGAGCCCTAAGATGTCCTTTCTTGTTTGGCGTAATACGCTGACAATTAGCAACCTTTGGAAGCTTCCGGCCGGAAGACCGAAGTTTTTTGACCTCTTTCGTTCAGAACTTGAAATGCGATTTGAAATGCCTGAAGTAGGATCTCTAGAAAATCGGGTTTCGTTTGACGGCGGTATGTCTGACTTTAAGAAGCCTGAAGGAACCTATCACATCAAAATTACGAAGGATTCGATTTCAGTTTACGGACAAGAGGTAGCGGGATTACGCAATGGAATTTATCGGCTCGCTCAGATGGCATTTGTAAAAGATGGCAAGGTTTGCCTCCCGACCGGCGTTATTGAAGACGAGCCGCGATCAGATTTTCGAGGCGTTCATCTTTTCGTTGGTCCCCAGGCGACGGAGTTTCATCAGAAGCTTTGGACGAATGTCCTTCGCCCATTGGGATTCAACAAAGTTGTCCTTCAGTGTGAGAGAACCGATTGGGATGCTGCGCCGGGCATCCATTCATCGATTTCGATGAAAAAAGAGGACCTCGTGAAGTTGTTTCAATGGTATCGAGGAATTGAGGTTGAGCCTATTCCTTTGATCCAGAGCTTTGGGCACATGGGTTGGCTTTTCGCCAACGGGATGAA
>JBAXBU010000212.1:0-1407 GCA_037141835.1 Armatimonadota bacterium
CCTTAAGCGCTTGCTGTGCAAGCACCCACAACCATCTAGTCGTTGAACCTTCTTCTCTCCTGCGGAGAAGCTTGGCTGCGGATTGCCCAATTCCAAACCTTTTTACCCGAGAACTGCAATTAACAGTGGTCCCCTCGTCGCTTTCGCGAAAGGGTGGTAGTTAGGACTCTGAATCCCAGGAGATTCAGGCGAACGTTAGTTCGCTAAGGGGGTTCCCGCAATTTGATTGTGTCGCAAATATTGCTTATTCACTTGCAATGATTTTTATTCATTACATTTGATGCCATGATGTTTAGCATCCGCCATAAGGTCGACCGCACTCGACGGGACCGGCGTGCCCGGAAGGGCGGCGCTGAAATTGACAATCGAAAACTTCAACTGAAATTTTCTATACCCCACCTTTCGGTGAATTTGGAATGTGGTGCCTACGGCACGACGCTTCGCGTCGACGCGATCGCACACATTCGTCGACGGAGTCGACAAGGGTTTAGACTATATCTTAAGCGTCGAAACGCCCACATCCGTCTAGTCGTTGAACCTTCTTCCCCTGCGAACTTCGCGACGCTAGCGTCGTTGGGGAAGCTTGGCTGCGGATTATCCAATTCCAAACCTTTTTACCCGAGAACTGCAATTAACAGTGGTCCCCGTTCCGCTTGCACAGATTGGGTGGTAGTTTGGACTCTGGATCCCAGGGGGATTCAGGCGAACGTTAGTTCGCTAAGGAGTTCCCCGCAATTTGAATGTGTTGCATAATCACTACGGCGAAGCCGTATCCTTAAAGTGATTATACTAGCCTAAATTTTTATTTTAGACTCTTACTGGCTCAATTTTACCCCTTTGTACCCTTCCTTTCGGAATATTTTAGGGGAGTAGACTATACCTTAAGCGCCGAAACGCCCACATCCGTCTAGTCGTTGAACCTTCTTCCCCTAGGGAAGCTTGGCTGCGGATTGCCCAATTCCAAACCTTTTTACCCGAGAACTGCAATTAACAGTGGTCCCCATTCCGCTTGCACAGATTGGGTGGTAGTTTGGACGCTAAGGACGTTCCCGCAATTTGAATGTGTTGCAACCTTTCGGTTACTAGCAATGACTTTGAATCATTACTTTTATGACCTGGTTTAAGTCATTGTAGGCCGTGCCTATCGTGTAGTTCACATCACGCTGAAGAACCCAGACGAGCTCCTTCGTCGGGTGGTTGAAGTTTCGATTTGTACCCCTTCTTTCAAAGTATTTACGCAATCAAAGATTGCAGGGTCTAGACTATACCTTAAGCATTCACCGAAGCTCATACGGTGCTTATCACCGCGTGCTCCGCATCGTACCCACATCCGTCTAGTCGTTGAACCTTCTTCCCCGCGGGGAAGCTTGGCTGCGGATTGCCCAATTCCTGCAGTGCCGTCGACAC
>JBAXBU010000213.1:0-1359 GCA_037141835.1 Armatimonadota bacterium
CTGTTATGTAGGTTGGTCAGGTTAGCGGGGTGTTTTGTTGATTTACTACCCCAGTCGGCTAATTACCTCATGGGCAATTTGATTACCGATCGCCAAGGAAGCTGTCGCTGCCGGGGATGGGGCGTTACACACATTGATTACTCGGTCGACTGTTCGAATTGAGAAGTCGTCAAGCAATCCCCCCGTCCTGTCACATGCCTGAGCGCGAACCCCTGCCGGTGCAGGAACTAGGTCAGCTTCAGAGATTTCTGGCACCAACTTCTGCAGGGCCCTAGTGAAGGCCTTTTTGCTAAAACTTCGGTAATACTCCCCAGCCCCTGTTTTCCAATATTTCTTGGCAATTTTATGAAAACCCGGCCAAGTAATTGTCTCCCAAGTATCAGCTGCGTTGAAGTCGACCTTTTGGTATCCCTCTCGGGCCAAGGCAAGTACCGCATTCGGACCGCATTCAATACCGCCACTAATCATCCGAGTGAAATGAACACCAAGAAATGGAAAGTTTGCGTTCGGAACTGGATAAACGAGGTTGTTAATGAGTTGTTGAGCCTCATCTCTCAATGTGAAGTACTCGCCGCGAAATGGAATTATCCGAACATCCAGATCTTCTACTGTCAGTCGAGCAATTCGATCCGATTGAAGCCCTCCGCACGTCACAACAATTTTGGACTCCCATGAGTCCTGCTGAGTCACTACATTCGCACAGTCATGGTTATTGCTTATGTCAATAACTCGTTGTCCGACGAGCACCTCACCACCAGCTTTTCGAATACGTCCGACATATTTTTCGCAGACTGCCGTGTAATCGACTATCCCAGTCTCCGGAACTAGAAGTCCTTCAACCCCAACGACATGTGGTTCATACTCCTTTATCTCCTGGGAATTAATGCGACGCATTGCCACTAGACCATTTGCAGCTCCACGAGCTTCAAGTTCTCGAAGCGCACCAACTTCGCTTTCATTAGTCGCGACAACAATTTTTCCACATATGTCAAACGGAACTTCCTCTGTCTGGCAAAACTCGATCAATCTCTTGTAGCCGTCTCGACAGAGCTTCGCCTTGAGCGATCCGGGTTTGTAATACAACCCTGAATGAATCACTCCACTGTTATGACCCGTTTGGTGAGACCCGATTGCTGACTCTTTTTCGAGCACAACAACACGGCTACCTGGACGACTTTCTAGAACCTGCAATGCAGTTGCGAGGCCGACGATGCCGGCACCAATTACAACGACCTCAGATTTCATGATCTCGAAATCTTGTTAAATCCGACAACTCGGCAATTTAGAAGTTGCTGGTATCGACTTTGATTCCAGGTCCCATTGTTGAGGACACGTTGATCTTCTTGATGTAGCGACCCT
>JBAXBU010000214.1:0-1281 GCA_037141835.1 Armatimonadota bacterium
CAACATGCCGGGTGAAACCCGGAATCTGCTTCTAAGACTCTTGAGTCTTGATAAGGAAGACCTTATGGTTATTAACGGACCATTGGGAATGGAAGTGCTGTGGGAATTTGCAAAGATTGAAAAGCCAGCACTAAAGTATCCTTTGCATCATCCTTATGTACCTGAGCAACTATCAAGTCATCAATCAATATTTGAACAAGTTGCTCAAAAGGACATACTCCTCCACCATCCTTTCGACTCTTTTAAGCCGGTTGAAGAATTTGTTGGCTCAGTTACCGAGGATCCGAAGGCCTTTGGGATTAAAATTTCTCTTTACCGAGTTGGCACAGAGTCACGGATCGTCGAAAGTCTCTTGGATGCAGCGGAAAAGGGCAAGCAGGTAGCAGCAATGGTCGAGTTAAAGGCTCGATTTGATGAGAGTAATAACCTTGTTTGGGCTCGAGCCCTTGAACGCGCGGGCGTCCACGTCACGTACGGGTTTTCAGAAATGAAGACTCATGCGAAGTTGTGTCTCATCGTTAGACGCGAAGCGAGTGGGTTGCGATCATACGCACATATTGGAACTGGAAACTACAATCCCGTCACATCGAGACTTTACACGGATATCGCACTCTTCACTTGCGATGAAGAAATTACCCAAGACATTGCTGAATTGTTTAACTATTTAACCGGCTTTAGCAACCAAACTCAGTATCGAAAGCTACTAGTAGCACCGGTCAATTTGCGAGAAGGAATTCTGGATAGAGTTCATCGGGAAATTCGAAACAAGGCCCTCGGCAAGAATGCCCGAATTATCTGGAAAGTCAATGCTTTGGTTGACCCGGAAGTTATCGAAGCCCTTTATGAAGCATCGAATGCTGGGGTCAAGATTGATCTCATTGTTCGAGGAGTTTGTTGTCTCCGCCCTGGGGTTAAAGGCATGAGCGAGAATATCTCGGTTACGTCCGTCATAGGAAGGTTTCTTGAGCACAGTCGAATCTATTGGTTCGAAAACGATAAGGAACCCGAGGTTTACATTGGCAGTGCGGATGCTATGCGGCGAAATCTTGATCGCCGGGTCGAAGTACTCGCGCCGGTGCTGGATTACAACTTAAGACTCCATATCCGGAGTCATATTCTTGAGAATAGCCTCGCCGACAACACGAAATCTTGGAAGCTCAATGCAAATGGGTCCTATTTGAAGGATAAGAAGAAGAATTCGCCAGAAATCAATTCACAAGAATGGTTTATGCAACATCCCAGTTCAAAGTCATCATTTCGAACGTAAAATGTGAAGGTGCT
>JBAXBU010000215.1:0-1272 GCA_037141835.1 Armatimonadota bacterium
GCGTCAGTTTCTATATTGGAAGTCAAGTATTTTTTTCTTGAACCTCATGCTTTCTTAGGACAAAGTGAATTCGTCCGCTCCTCGTACGGTTTCATGTTGCGGATCATGGCGTGGGCGAGCACAAGGAGCTTCCGAGCTACTGCGATCAGGGCCAGCTTTTTCGCCTTACCTTTGGCCAACAGGGTCGCGTAAAAAGCCTTCATGCTGGCAGAGCATCTCACGGCAACAACTGCCGCCTGATAGAGCGCAATTCGCACCTTCTTTCGGCCTCCTATGATCCTTCGGACTTTACTACCCTGACCACTGTCATTGTTGAAAGGGGCAAGACCAACCAGGGCCGTGATCTCTTGGCGACTTCCTTGCCCCAGTTCAGGGAGAAACGCCAGTAATGTCCGCGAGACATGCGGGCCGATTCCTTTGATGGTTCTCAGGATCTCGTCCTTAGCCCGAAACGTTTCGGTCTGGTCCACGAATTTCTCCATACGATCTTCGAGATCATCGATTTGCTTGTCCAGGTGACGAACATGCTTCTCGATGCTTTGTTTCACACGGGAGGACTCGGCTGCATGCAGGTAGTTTTGCTCCATTGCACGTATGCGTATAAGTTGATTTCGACGATCAATAATTTGTTGAAATTCTTCGATCTCCTTGGAAGGAAGTGGACGAACCGTGGTTTCGACAACCTCTCCGAACCTGGCCAGGACCATCGCGTCGATCCGATCCGTTTTCGCAAGTTTGCCAAGGCCCTTGGCGAAGTCTCGGACCTGCCTGGGGTTGACTACAACCGCAGGCAGTGCAGCAAGCTGCAAACCCATGACGGCCTGCTTCTGGTAGGTCCCGGTCGACTCAAAGATGATGCGATAAGGCAAGATTTCTTGAACCCAAGCCACAAGCTTGGCAATCCCATCTGGGTTATTTGCAAATCGGACCGCAGGCCGATCTGCATTGCGGACAGCGGCATCGAGGTAATCTTTGCTGACGTCAACTCCTATAATCACTTTGTGCATGAAGAAAGATCCCTTGAGTGAAGGAAGAAGATCCATTAGGTGAAAGAACCGTGGCACCACCTGTTCCAGCTGATGAATGCGGGGTAGCAACCCCTGTTTCTATTCGAACTAAGGTGAAGCCACTTCAAAGAGGACCCAACTAACGCACGGATTCAAAAGATCCCAGCGAGGACCGGTCTCATCTTTGAAGGGTTCTGGGTTACACCATCCAGTCTTTATTAGGCCACAAAGACTGGATGGTGTAAAATATCAGCGAGGGATTCTT
>JBAXBU010000216.1:0-1262 GCA_037141835.1 Armatimonadota bacterium
GATGATACCCTAGGAAACTTACCGATGTTGATAAGTGCAACCAAAGCTGCGGAGCGACTGGGGATAAGCGCAAGGCATCTTTGGAACTTAACAAAAGCTGGCGATGTGCCTTGCAATCGGGTTGGTAGAAGAGTTATGTATTCACCTGCGCTATTGCAAGCATGGGTGAATTCAAGCGCAATAATAGGAGGCAATGACGATGGCAAGCATAGCTAATGACCCGAACGGACAGAAGCGAATAATATTCGTGGCCCCTGATGGCAGCCGGAAAGCTATCAGGTTGGGGAAAGTGGATCTGCGTGGTGCGGAAGCAGTATCCCGCCATGTAGAATCTCTGCTTTCTCAAAAGATCTGCGGTCAACCCATGACCCGGGAAACAGCGGTTTGGCTTTCCGACCTGAACCCAAAGCTAAAAATCAAACTGGCCAATGTCGGATTGATTGAATCCGAGATGCCAGAAGTTTCCAAGAAATCACTTCTAGGCGAATTCCTGAAAGCTTACATACTTTCCCGACCTGATGTTAAACCTGCAACCTTGGAGGTATGGCAACAACCTTGTAGAAACCTAGTCAAGTTCTTTGGCGCAGATAAACCCCTGAGGTCGATCACCCAAGGCGATGCAGACGATTTTAAATCTTGGATGCTTACCCAAACTCTTGCCCCTGCGACTGTGGCAAAGCGGTTGAGTTTTACCCGGACTTTCTTCCATACTGCCCGTAAGCATAAATTGATTCCCGAGAATCCTTTCTTGGAAGTTCGGATGGCAACCCCTGATAGTTCCAAGAGGCAAAGTTTTGTAGGTGAGGAGATCATGGGGAAACTGTTGGCGGTTGCAGATCCTGCGTGGCGAACTATCTTAGGGTTGGCCCGGTATGCTGGCATGCGAACACCATCCGAAACTCTAAGTTTGGAATGGAGGCATATCGACTGGAATAAGGGTCGCATCACTGTCCCCAGTTGCAAAACTTCTAGGTACGGGAAGGGCAGTAGGGACATCCCTTTGTTTGAATCCCTGAGGCCTTTCTTGGAAGAGGCGATGGAATTGGCGATCCCGGGCCAGACCCATGTAGTACATGGAAACTTCCTGAAATCGGCGCAGGGTCGGAACGGATGGAAGAATTGCAACCTCAGGACAGGATTCAAAAGGTTGATCAAAAAGGCCGGGTTGGAGTGTTGGCCCAGACTTTTTCACAATCTGCGGTCGAGTTGTGAAACCGAACTACTTGAAAAGTTTCCTACCCATGTTGTTGCCCGATGGATGG
>JBAXBU010000217.1:0-1242 GCA_037141835.1 Armatimonadota bacterium
GTCTGGCATCGCTTAGTGGGGTGGGTAAAAACCGATCGTCATTCCTCAAAAACCTTGAATGCGCTTCTTCAGTTGGTAGGTCGAGGTGTTAAACAGTTTCGCCATTTTCTTAAGGGAGTTCAGATCGATATCCCCATCTCGGTTGACCACTTGGACATTCGTGCCCTCTTTGTCCGTCCATCTTTCGTGGCTACTTGCGGTTTTTTTATCGATTTGCCCCCCGAGAGAGCGCCAAAATTTTTCAGTCGTCTGCATTTTAGGCGTTTGAAACTGAAACTGCGATTTCGTCGTCTGCTTCCAAGCCAAATAGCCTGGTACGCCTGCGAAATCGCTGGTGTACTCGGTCTTGGGAATTGATAAATCCGTCACCCACTCCAGCGCGGAAGCCACATCCATTCCCCGAGCAATTTGAGTTCCGAGGCGTCGGTGTCCTTGGGCAACTCCACCGGTCCACTTGCAATCGAAATGCTTGTAGCCATTGCCGAAGGTTGCAAACTCCGCTCTCAAGAGTTCCTTTACCTCCTTGGCGCTGATGGTTGTCTTTCCTTTGACGAATCGGCTCTTGAGGACGACTGCTTGAGCAAGGGATTCTTCCAGCCATTGCTCAGTGTTTGAGACCAAAGCCCGTACCTTCTCCACATAAGGACGATAGTGAGGCTGGCGATTCGACACCTCGAGCATGAAGGCGTGCCGCTCAACGTGATAATGGAACATTTCGTGCCGATAGACGACCAAAAACAAGAGTTCAAAAAGCTTCTCAATCGAATGCTTCTTGCCGATTTTTAGCCAAACCGATGCCGTCCAAGCGAACAGTTGGTCGGCAAAAATGTAAATCCCCCATGGCGTCTTGCGACTAAAGGCAAAAGCATGAAACGGCAGATAGGCACCGCAGCCATCGGTACCCGTTGCTTCCCAATTGGGCAACCCTACGCCGGTTAGCTTTCCAGACTCGATCAACTCCTCAATGTTGATACCCATGGCTTTTTCAATGCCATCAATAAAGTCAGTGCCTGACCTCTTCGTCGCCGCATAAAACTCATGCAAACGCCGAGTAATCAGGTAATCTGTTCCCTCCAATGCAAACGTCCCATCGGCTCCCTCTGGTAGAGGTTCGAAGCCCGGTCCAACGGATCCGCCTACCTCCCTATCAATGTTCCTATAGCTGCCTGGATTGTCGGGTGACTCAAGATCATTGAGCCAATCAAGGAATTTACGGGCAATCTGGTCGCTCCCATCGAGTCC
>JBAXBU010000218.1:0-1236 GCA_037141835.1 Armatimonadota bacterium
AAAGCCAGTCTCAGTTCGGATTGGGGTCTGCAACTCGACCCCATGAAGTTGGAGTTGCTAGTAATCGCAGATCAGCAACGCTGCGGTGAATACGTTCCCGGGCCTTGTACACACCGCCCGTCACGTCACGAAAGTCGGTAACACCCGAAGCCGGTGGCCTAACCGTAAGGAAGGAGCCGTCGAAGGTGGGATCGGTGATTGGGACGAAGTCGTAACAAGGTAGCCGTACCGGAAGGTGCGGCTGGATCACCTCCTTTCTAAGGAGCATTTGGCAGCGCAAGCTGTCCAAGCCTCGATTGTTTTCATTCGTAAAACACGAGGGCTCATGGATGGAATATTGACTTGATTAGTTTGAGTATCACTCGTCACTAGTACTGCAGCTTGCTGCGTGGAACGGTCGAGCGATATGAGATTTATGAGGCACGTTGTTGGGTCCTGAAGGTATGAACCTTCGGACCGACATAACAGCACCTGGCACTTTCTCCTAGAGATTGTGACTGGTGTTGATCGGTTAAGAGACCGAGCACTGTTGAAACTGATTCCTACAAGAATTAAGTCGACAAGTTGTTCGAATCTCGCCCGTAATTTGAGAACTGCATAGTGGACGCGAGCATCTTGTAAATGAAAATTTACAAAGCAATTTAAGTTTAGTTTTTTTGTGGCCAAGTTAATAAGGGCACATGGTGGATGCCTAGGCATCAAGAACCGATGAAGGACGTATGAGGCTGCGAAAAGCCTCGGGGAGCTGCCAACAGAGCTTTGATCCGAGGATTTCCGAATGGGGAAACCCAATGGGAGTAATGTCCCATTACTTCTGCCTGAATATATAGGGCAGATAGAGGGAACGTGGGGAAGTGAAACATCTCAGTACCCACAGGAAGAGAAAACAAAAGTGATTCCGTTAGTAGTGGCGAGCGAACGCGGAAGAGGCCAAACCAATAGCGTGCCAAACCGGCAGGTATTGCGCTATCGGTGTTGAGGGACCAACCCGAATTGACTGCCGTCAATTCAACAAGTCAGAAAATAGCGATGTAGGTGAAGGACGTGGGAAAGTCCGGCACAGAGGGTAAGACCCCCGTAACCGAAACATCGTTATCTTGTAGTTGGTATCCCAAGTAATACCGAACTCGTGAAATTCGGTATGAATCTGGCGGGACCACCCGCTAAGCCTAAATACTCTCTGGTGACCGATAGCGGACAAGTACCGTGAGGGAAAGGTGAAAAGTACCCCGGGAG
>JBAXBU010000219.1:0-1191 GCA_037141835.1 Armatimonadota bacterium
GGACAAGGTAAAAGAAATGAAACCGAGGCATTTCCATCTCGGCCAGCACGACCAACCTCTTGGTAGAACCGATCAATCGACTCCGGAATGCACGCATGGATAACCGCACGAATATCACTCTTGTCCATTCCAAGCCCGAATGCGGACGTAGCTACAACACAATCAATTTCGCCGGCACGCCAGCGACTGATAACTCTCTCTCGTTCTTCACTTGATGTTCCTCCATGAACACAACCAGAGCGGAGAAGGCCAAGTTGCTTAAACTTCGAGTACCACTCGTTAGCATCTTTCTTGGTTGTGACATATAGCAAGAAAGGTCTTGGCACGACCCGCAGCAATTCAATGACTTTCCTGTCCCGTTCAATCTTATTCTGCGAACTGGAAATCCAGTATTCTGGCTCGGGCCTTAATGAAACCGCGTTGACAGAGTCAAATTCTCCCTCAGAAAACAGCGTCTCAAGGACATCAAAGCTTTCCTGAGTTAATGTCGCCGAGAGAAGCAATGTTCGAAATGCCCGCCCTGAAGGGCATACTTTAAGCAAGTCTCGTCGCATGCCGCTCATCGCTTGAAACTCTGGGCGAAAATCATTTCCCCATTGAGCAACCAGATGGGCTTCATCTACCACAAAGTATTTAAGTAATCCTTTCTCAGCAGTTTCATAAAGCAATCGACTTAGAGAACCGACAAAACTCTCGGGCGAAGTAATCAAAATACGTTGCTTGCAGTCTTTCAATCGCTGCCAAATAATTTTGCGAGTTTGTTCGTTTAAACCACTATGCCAAGCAAGTTCCCTGGGAAGTCCCCCCGGTGCGTTCGGGTACTGCTCACGCAACTGGCACTCTTGGTCAATTGCAAGTGCGATAGTCGGGGTGATCATTATGGTCAAAGAATTTTGTTCGGAAAGTAATGCAGGCGCCCATGCGACTAGACTTTTTCCCGTACCGGTCGGCAAATTGACAACTAGAGTTCCACCGGGGCGAAGGAAAAAAGAAGATCGAATTGCTAATCGTTGCCCAGGACCCTGATATCCAGTGAACGGCAACTTTAGGCCATATTGGAGTGCAGTGTCAAGCGGCAAGTGTGGTGAAGACGGCCAACCAACTCTTCGAGGCGTTTCGCGATGAGTTGCTTCAAATGGATCAAACTCTTTGCTCTTTTCTAACCACTCGGGTGACCAAACTTTGTCCCCT
>JBAXBU010000220.1:0-1117 GCA_037141835.1 Armatimonadota bacterium
GGTCCTCACACATTTGAAGGTATTCGTGATATCCAAGTCCGTTTGTGGATTTATAACCCCAAAGGTTGGGGACCGTCTTTCTCGTTTCGAGGTTGTTAATGGTGGTCTTCCATCGGTAGGCGGACGCCATGGTGTCCCCTTCGACCCAGCACCCACCAGGGAAGCGGATAAAGGCAGGTTTCATGTCTTGTAGCATGGACATTAATCCGGGACGTAAACCGTTTTTTCTATCTTTGAATGTTCGAGCTGGATAGAGCGAAACATAGTCGAGCGCGAACCTTTGTCCTTTCGCCACTTTGACTTTAAGGGCGCCGGCGGAAGTTGTTTGACTTGGGGATATTGTAGCGGTCATGGACCGACCGTTTCCAGCAGAGAATTTCAAGGGAGTTGACGTGATTGTCTGCGAACCATCGGTGGTTTCAACGGTTAATTGAAGTCCGGATGGAAAGTCTCCGGTAACTTGCAAGGAGTATTTTTGCCCTTTTTCGAGGTGCATTCCCCAATAGCCTTTGTTCGTGATTTCGCCATTTTCGGCGGCAATTACATTGAGCTTTCCTTTGGAAACATTGGATTGAATTCCGTTGGATACTTCCCAGTGCTCGGGTTTATCTGAATCATCAAACGATCGATTTCTAACGAGTTCTGGGTAAATCCCGCCATCCCCGGCACAATTGATCTCCTCGAAGAAGATTCCGTAAAGGTCTTTACTCACGGGATGCAAAAGTTGATCGGCTTGAACCTTGATCGTGACCGGGGTTGTTTGCAATGAAATGGCAAGTGCCGTGAGAATCGAAATCATGACTTTATTCTGGTCGCTTTAGGGTGTGAATTCAACGGGATGAGTCCTCAATATCAAACTTTCTGATTCTGGTGAATTTTGGTCGGTAGGATTGTCCTCAGCAAGGAAACTAATTTTGGGGCTTGATAGAATCTGAACTTGGAGAATTGATTAGCTAAGAGAGTGTCCCGTTTAGACAGGAAGGTCAGTGCCGATTGCAAGCAACCTAATCCTCTTTTCGGGTTTAATAGAATCTGACCTCGGGGGTATAGCTCAGCTGGGAGAGCGCTTGCATGGCATGCAAGAGGTCAGGGGTTCGAGCCCCCTTACCTCCACCAA
>JBAXBU010000221.1:0-1117 GCA_037141835.1 Armatimonadota bacterium
ATGTCCAGTCAAGTCCTGTGCGCATTTTCCAATGTTGTGATTCAGGTTGTCAAAACTGTAGGTTCCACAAGCTCGTAGGTCAAGGGATGCCACTTGGGAATTCCAAATGAATGGGCGGAGAGCCTGGCAAGTTGTTACGAGCGCGTTCGCATGCTGGTCATGCGAAAGTGGCGACCAAAACCTAAACTGATGTTCTCAGTTTTATGGCTTTGACCTTGAGCAAAGAAGGCTTTTCAATAAATTTGTAAGAAAGGAGGGTTAGGATGACTGTCATCCCAATTGACACAATAGTAAAACCGAATGGGGAGATCTTCTGATCGAATGCCATCCCACCGAGCCGAATTGCGAGCGAATGAAACAGATAGAGACTGTAACTGATGGTCCCCATGACAACGAGAGACTTAGGGAATGAGCGGTCTCGTAGCAACAGGAAGCCAATAAATACCACAGTTGCACCAAGATAGGCCGAAAGCATGGCGACCAGGGAAAATGGGAACTCGGAATAGACCTCTTGCACCTTCGCAGGAAAGAGGTGGAAGTTCACGTAAAGGGTTGAAATAACGCTGAGTTGGAACACCGAAAGGGCAATCCAAAAGAGCTTTGGTGAAACCTCATTCTTAAGAAATCGATGCACCGAAATGCCGAGCCAAAAGTAGCCGCAAAGAGTCACCTTGAAACTTCCGACATGAGCGCCCTTTAGATAGCCATAAAGGCTGGCCAGAAATATTAGGCCGGAAATAGCCCACAAGACTTGATGAGAATGCTTTCCCAATTTCGTCAAAGCGAAAAGTGTAAGCGCAAAATAGAACATCATCTCGAAACCCAGGGTCCAGTAGGCCGGGACAAAATGATCAAATCCAATGAATCCTTGGAGCATGGTCGTGTTCGCCGCAAATGAAGTCCAAAACCGATCCTTAATTCCATGGTAAATGCCGTAATTGAGCTCGGCAGGAACCAGAAGGAACAAGACCGCGCTGAAGATCAAACTTGCCCAATAAGCGGGAAACAAACGCCAAAACCTTTGAAGCCAAAAGACCTTCAGTGAAGGGGCTCTTTCAATGGACGCACTGATAACCGTCCCGCTCACAATAAAAAACAAGAGGACGCCAAGCAATCC
>JBAXBU010000222.1:0-1112 GCA_037141835.1 Armatimonadota bacterium
CGTATCAAATAGCGATTTGACCCAATAAACAATTGAGGCGACGCCGGGAATCGAAATCCACAAAGTCCGTCACTCAACGTCCCGTCTGGCTTCAATCGGCCATTTCATCACACGAGTTCAGCGTTCATCGTCCCGCCTATCCCCCAGTTTCCGGATAAGCGTTCACGGGGTCGTACCAAATTCGTACCAATATCTTTGCTAGCTAAAGGAAACTAGTTTTCCCAAGCCCACCTTCCCGTCCCTTCGACTCCATATCCTGTCCCGTGGAATACAAGTGTCTTTACTGGTGATGTGATGGTTGGCTTTCCTTCGAATTCCCACTTCATGGAGACTTTGTGTTTATCACCTTCAATTGCTCCGAGATATTCGTTCAGACTGAAGCGGAATCCGCCGGTTGCGTGGGGATCGTAATAATCCGATTTTCCTGAGTAGTTTTCGCAGTTTGGTGATTTCGGAAGACCCACTGGATATTCGGCAGTTGGTCCGATTGCCCCGTTATATGGTTGTCCGTCAATAAGAAGGCATAACGATTTTGGATGATTACCGTTTGGTTCAACCTCAAAATAGATGGCGAACCACTGTCCGTAGAGACTGCCACCAGGAAGTGTATAGACCTTGGCAACGCCAATTTTGAATAGATTTTCGCTCACTTGCGTAGTTTCTGTGACTATTGACGAACTTGACGTTGAATTCATCGCAATTCCTGGATTTCTAGCAAGGTAGTCGGTTGCTAACCGCACTGGGCGGACAGTCAACTTGTTTTCCTTGCCAGTTATACCATCATTAAAATATGCCGAGCCGATCTCTACTTCTTGATCAGTGGAAGTCCAATACGGAACGGACTTCAGACTTGAAGACACCTTAGACATAACGATTGAATCCATCTGATCCTTTGTAGGCAATGTCCAATCGTCCGCAGAGGCATTCGAGAATTTATTAGCGGCGAGAATGGCCTGTTCCCACGTATACGTTCCACCAAGATCCTTTTTGGCCATTTCCAAATAATTGCAGTATGTAGTAGTGCATTCATATATTTCCACAACAATCCCTGCGCCCGGTCCATCAGCGCCGACCGAGAACAATGGAATTGCCAATGGGATTGTTGGTGTTAT
>JBAXBU010000223.1:0-1109 GCA_037141835.1 Armatimonadota bacterium
CAATTCCTTTTCTCGTTACTAACTCGTAGCCAGCAAAATGGCCATCTTGAAAGAACTTGCCATTGAGTCGATCGAACGACTCAGTGCCGAGATACCATTCAGAGCTTTCGACAGGACCTTTGGAATAGAGGTCCCCGCTGAAGAGTACAATTCCGCCGCCTTTCGAATCGGTGTCGGAAACTAACCCAAGCGGATTATCAAAGTTTGCATCGACTTGGCCATAGTACAATCGTCCGCCAATCTGGCCAATGCCCGAGTTAACGCGCATTTGGGCGAACATGCTTTTCCCGCTTTTTCCGTTATCCAGCTTTGACTCGGTTATGTTGGCAAAAACGTTGGTTTTGTAAGTGCCTTTTCTCCAGCCATAACTACCTCTAGCTTGCATGATTTGGCCGCCAAGTCCGATTTGGTGACTGCTCATGAAGGTTGCACCGATGCCAGCACGTTCACCTAATTCGTGGTCGAAAGTCGCAATGTTGGCATGTTGGTTGGTTCCGACTTGGCTCGCGGTTGAAAGAAAGCCCAGTTTGGTTCCTCCTTGTTTACCGGTGACTTTAAGACCGTAGTCAACATCCGAAATCCTTTGAGAGTAGAACAGGTTCTCGTCATCCAAAAATCCACCGTTTTCGGCAAAGAATGGGCGCCGATCCGGCACGAATTTCTCGGTATACGAGAAGCTCAAATCCTGTACTGCACCTTCAACAGTCGCGAAATCTGGCTTGATTGTTGCGAGTCCCGTAAATGATGTGGAGAACGGATATTTCAGGTCTAAACCAAATCGACTCGATGTCCCTTGCCCAGTAGTTGAGAGGGAGTAAGGCGAAATGATTGGTTTTGGCGCAAAAGTTGGAAGTGTAAGTCCGTCGAAGTCGGTTAGGTAAGGAGAAATATTTCCACCGTTGCCCTCCGGTGGTACATAGGGCCACGTCATAAAGGTCGCCTCGGATGCCTTCTTTCTAGCTACGAACATTCCAAATTGATGAGCTCCTTTCGGATATTTGAGTAGCGAGAATGGGATTTCAATTTCCACGACCCAACCGTCGGGTGTTCGTTTGGCAGCGGCGGTCCAATCACCTTGCCATGCTTGATTGTCAGCTGATCCTCCATCG
>JBAXBU010000224.1:0-1027 GCA_037141835.1 Armatimonadota bacterium
AAGCTGGCCGGAATTTACGAGGAGCAAGAGCAAGAGGAGGCACGATTGTTTAAGGAATCAGAACACCGAATGAACATAGTCCGCCAGATACAATCCTGGAACGCCTATTTGGATGAGGAGGTAAAAAAGCAATGGAAGGAATTTACACAGAAAAAGTAACGCTCAGGATGCCGACAGTGGAGCGAATCAAGGCGAATACTCCCAATGGTTTCTTTCTCGATTTATTCCCCCAACAAACGGAAACATGGGGTCCGGCATTTTTAGAAGCCACGTATATTGATGCAGATGGACTCACGAGAAATTCACCATGCGAGATCAACACTGATTTCTTTGCCTCTATTCTGGGTGGTGACGAACGATTAGGACACCAGACCGTTTATTACGCTCCAGAGAAGAGCTTTAATTTTCACGATTACAGCGAGCGAGCCTTTTTGCCAGTTGCTGAGTCAAAGCTAAAGTTGCTGTTGTCGAATTATCTTCTCCGCTGCTCCCAGGCATGCAACTCACTCACCGACATTGAGAACCTTGTGGTGAAGTTCAGAGAGGAGAAAGTTCTAAAACTAATCGTTGAAAAAGCCAGGACCGTATTGGAAGTCGAGACAGGATACTTCAAAGGCAAGCACGGCAAACGAAGAAAAGTGGATGGCAGAGTGATTGAACCGGAGGAGACCCCAAGCTATGTTCAATTTGTTCAAAAGAGCATAGTAAAAGACCCAGACGCAAAACTGACCATCGGGGACGCTTTCCACTCATATTGGAAGTGGTGCAAGACGGAAAAGCAGAAACCATTGACCAGACAGGAATTCAAACATCTCGTGGCTGAGGTAATCCGGGAAGAGTTTAGAATTGGGCTACGGCATGATGTTCTGAATGACGAGGGCCGACAAAATCACGGATGGCTCGGCATTGATTGTAGGCTGCCAAGCATGAATTAACGGAACACAGCCGGTAGGCCGCATATTTCAAGGAAGTCCATTTTCTCATTCAACCCATGTCACAACTCCCAGCACAGGAAATACTCCGAAAG
>JBAXBU010000225.1:0-1018 GCA_037141835.1 Armatimonadota bacterium
GGCCTTTGACATTCTCCCCATGATATGAACACCACTTTAGAACAACGCATCCACGGAGTGGAGACGGAAATTAAGCAACTCGCTCCCCTCTCACCTAATCGTTTTGCATCCCTCGAGCTTCGATTGGCCTCGAGAGAAAACGAGCTTTTCCGCATCAAAACCAAGCCCCAATCTAAGCCTCAATCGATCATCCCAATCAGATCCGCACCACCGGCCCTTGGATGGAACCTCAAGACGCCACAAGCCACACCGACTCCCTCATTCACTACCGATCCGGTAGTAGTCGCGTTTAATGCGGCCACTCCTCAACAACGGGCGGAAATGTTCCGTGACCCTGCCATCGCACGAAAACTCCGAGCTTCATTCACCCGATGAGCAACGACATTCCCACGGCCGATCTTCGCCACCTAAAACGCCTCACCGCTTCTCAAGTTTTTAGCTCCGAAGATTTGGAAACTATCCAAAAGCTAGACTTTGAGCTTTCAGACATTACGCGAATTAAATCGGCCTTTATGCTGTCTCGCCCATGGAAAATGTTGGGGGAGGAGTTGAAGGATAACGCCATGGAACGCCTTGCAAAAGAGACCGGTTTATCGACCGAAGACCGGCTCAAAGCAGAGATGGTTATCAATCGTGAATTTCAAGACGCACCGAATAAATACGCATCCCTAGAGGCCATGGAAACGAGGATTCATGATCAATTAAAACCTTATGCTCGCAAACTCCTAGACGCCTTGGTGCCAGTAGTTAACGAGAAAATCCAAGAGGTAAAAACACGAAAATTTCCCGAGGAAATCACTTACAAACTCCCCACCGATTTTTTAAAAGACCGCCTCTTGATCCCTCTAATCAAGGCAAGGCAAGAGATTGAAGATGAAACACTTGAAGAGGGAAACGCTCACTTCTATCTTCGCCAATCAGAAGCAATTCCGCCAAAAATGTTCTAAACGATCTTCAGAAGATGGTGGGTTCAAGGGTTAGACCACGGAATTAATCGCCGTGCATGGCGGTCCATACC
>JBAXBU010000226.1:0-1015 GCA_037141835.1 Armatimonadota bacterium
AAGCACGTCATCGTGTGCGGGCACTATGGCTGTGGAGGCGTCCAAAACGCCCTTACAAACCAAAACCTAGGTCTGATCAACAAGTGGCTTCGACATATTAAAGATGTCTACAGAATTCATAAAACCGAGCTTGACGCGATTGAAAATCAAGAGGCTCGTTTTCGCCGAATGGTTGAAGTCAACATCATGGAGCAGGTGACGAACTTAGGTGAGACCACGATCATTCAAGAAAGTTGGGCAAAAACCGGCGGTCCCATGATCCATGGTTGGGTCTACGATCTAGGAACTGGTCTGATTGACGAACTGGTGAAGATGGATTCAACAGAAACATTGGAACCTATTTACCGTTACGACTTTGACCAAGATTCTCAACTTAGACGCTAATCACGCTGAATATTGGGCTCCGAAGGGTCTTCTTTAAGACACCCCCACCGGTTCGTTCCTCACCGACTCCCCCGAGGGCGTAGCGTTGTTTAAATCGTTTCATTCCGAATCTATGGGCGATTAAGTTTAGCAATGACTTGCAATCAGAAACTAGCCAATGCTCCTTCCTCGGGGAAGGTGGCGCATCGGTCATTCCTCACATCTTAATCGAGCGTGACCGATGCGACGAAAGGGGTGCTTAAGCTTGGAATAGACCCTGCCCAAATTCTATCTATACATTGAAGAGGAATAACATCACGTCGCCTTCTTGAACAACGTACTCCTTGCCTTCACTCCGCACAAGTCCCTTTTCCTTCGCTGCTTTTTCTGAGCCGTGCTCAACCAAGTCCTTATAGGCAACCGTTTGGGCTCGAATAAATCCTTTTTCAAAGTCACTGTGGATAACACCAGCAGCTTGCGGAGCAGTCATGCCTTTGTGAATAGTCCATGCTCGGGTCTCTTTTGGCCCGGTCGTGAAGTAAGTTTGAAGTCCCAGCAGATCATAAGTTGCCCGAATGAGTGACTTAAGGCCTCCCTCTTTTGCACCAAGCGATTCAAGAAATTCTTGGCGATCTTCTTCTGGCAGTTCGGC